>JASFTE010000413.1:0-5033 GCA_050114035.1 Armatimonadota bacterium
CTCGCAAGGCTCCCGGACAACGGCATCATCATCAACACGGCCCGGGGCGGCATCGTGGATCAGGACGCCCTGTTCGCCGAGCTGGAGACGGGCCGACTGCTTGCCGGGCTCGACGTGCTCGACCCCGACCGGCTCTCCGATGGGCACCCGGCGAAGCAGTGGCCCAACGTCATCTTCACCGCCCACAACATCGGGGCGTCCACCATAGAGGGCGAGGCGGGCACGGGCGAGCTGCAGGTAATGCACCGCATCTGCCTGGACAATCTCAGGCGCCACATCAACGGCGAGCCGCTGCAGTTCTTGATGGACCGGGATCGCTACCTCCGCAGCACGTGAACGAAAGACCGAGGTCGTATGACATGGTGCGTGGCACAGGCACTCTCCTGGCTCTGACCACCATCCTGACCATCCTCACGGGGGTCGTCTCCATGTGCGCCGCCGAGACTACAGCCCGCACGGACGCCGCCTTCGTCCGCGTGAGCCAGCGCGATCAGCGCTACCTGGAGCTCAGCGACGGCCGGCCGTACATCCCCATCGGCCTCAACATGATCGCTCCGCCCGGCGGCGACCTCGACGGCATGGCCGAGTGGATCGAGAAGCTGTCGGCCAACGGCGGCAACTTCATCCGCATCTGGCTCGGCAATCCGTTCTTCGATGTCGAGCACGAGCGAAGCGGCGTGTACGACGCGCAGAGGGCCGAACGCATCGACGCTCTGCTCACCATCGCGCGGGAGCACGGCGTCCGCGTCAAGATGTGCCTCGAGAGCTTCCGCCACTTCGGCACGCGCAAACAGACCTGGAGCGCCAAGCCGCTGCACCTCATCGAGAACGGCGGTCCAGCCAAGGACATCGCGGACTTCTTCGACGGCGAGAAAAGCCGGGCGCAGTTCAAGCGCAAGCTCGCCTGGTACGCCGACCGCTACGGCAGCGATCCCATCATCTTCGGCTGGGAGCTCTGGAACGAGATCAACGCCGTGGCCGGCGGCGACCATATGGCCTGGAGCGAGGTCATGCTTGAGGAGCTGCACCGGCTCTTCCCCGACAACATGGCCATGCAGAGCCTCGGCAGCTTCGACAACGAGCGCAAGCTCCAGCAGTACCAGCGCCTCAGCACGATGCCGGGCAACGATGTGGCGCAGGTGCATCGCTATCTCGACCTCGGCGCCCGTCTCGAGGTGTGCAAGGGCCCGGTGGACGTCCTCGCCGCCGACAGCGTGCGGCAGCTGTTGGCATGCGACCCGGGAAGGCCGGTCATCCTCGCCGAGGGAGGCGCCGTGGAGCCCAGCCACACGGGGCCGTTCAAGCTCTACGAGAAGGACCGCGCCGGCGTCATCCTCCACGACGTGCTCTTCGCGCCGTTCTTCGTCGGCGCCGCGGGCCCCGGACACATCTGGCACTGGGATCACTACGTGGACGAGAACGACCTCTGGTGGCAATTCGGCCGGTTCAGCGAGGCAGTCAAGGGCATTGACCCGGCAGCCGAGGCCTTCGAGCCGATGATGCTCCCCCACCCGCGCCTCCGCGTCTACGCACTGAAGGGCAAGCAGGTCCTTCTCCTCTGGTGCCGCGACTCGGAGAACACGTGGCAGGGCGAGCTGGCCGACGGGAAAGCGCCCGAGGTCCTGCAGGACGCCATCGTGGACCTCAGTCAAGTGGGGAAGACCATCCAGCGGACCGCCCGCGCCTACGGCCCCTGGGAGGACGAGTGGACGGACGTCACACTCGACGGCGCCACCCTCCGCCTCCCCGCCTTCTCACGCTCCGTCGTCGTGCGTGCCTCCGTCGGGGACTGACGCTCTACTCCGGCGCGCCCTCGATCAGCTCAATGAAGCGATTCGCGATGACCAGCGCCGGATCCGTCGGCACGTCCACGCGCTCGATGTCCTCCGGCGTACCGATATGCGGCGTCGGCCGCAAGGTCCTGCCCTCGAAATGCGGCAGCCACTGCCGTGACGCCTCTAGCATCTCCGCCGTCATCTCCCGGGCCTCCGCCAGCGTCAGCACGGCGGACGTGAGCGGATCCATCGCTATCGCGTGGAACGCCAGCTCCGGATCGCCCGTCAGTGCCGCCTCGACCGATAGCCCCTGCGTCGTCACGTTGCTCTGGTTGAGCGCCGCACACTGCGGCGGCAGATCGCCGACCACGATCGGGTGCAGCCCCGTCCGATCCACGTAGCACGGCACCTCGACACAGCACCCATCCGGCAGGTTGGTGATGAGCCCATCGTTCCGCACGTTCCCATTGAGCCGGAAGGTGTTGTCCGTCTCCATCGCCTCGACTATCCACCCGCAGTACTCCGCACTGCGCGCCGGCAGATCCGTTGACTCCCTCGCGAGCACGTCCTGGCCCTCGTACTTGTCCGCCACCGTCTTGCACCACTCGTAGTAGGCGCCACTGGCGCCGCCGAAGTCGGGCTCGTCGCAGTACAGGTCGAGCGCCTTCTGGCTCTTCCGGAACCAGGGCACGTACTCGGACAGGTGCCCGGTGCTCTCGGTCATGAAGTACCCGAAGTGCCGCATCACCTCGCAGCGCACCTTCTCGTTCACGTAGTACTCGGGCTTCTCGATGTTCTCCCGCAGGCGCGGATAGAGGTCCTCGCCGTCCCTCTCCAGCGCCAGGAACCACGCCATGTGGTTGATGCCCGCGCAGAAGTGGTCGATCTCCTCCTTGGGCACGTCCACGTACCGGGAGATCAAGTCGAGCGTCGTCTGCACCCCGTGGCACAGGCCGACGAACTGCACCGACGATTCCTCCCCCAGCGCCCAGCAGCACGGGGCCATGGGGTTGGCGTAGTTCATGAACAGCGCGTTCGGGCACAGCTCCTCCATGTCCAGCGCGATGTCCACCAGCACCGGGATCGTGCGCAGCGCCCGGAAGACGCCGCCGGGACCGAGGGTATCCCCGATGCACTGATCAACGCCGTACTTGAGCGGGACCTCGTAGTCCACGCCGAAGGCACCGATGCCGCCGATCTGGAGCATGACGACCACGTAGTCGGCGTCGCGGAGCGCCTCCTGCCGCTCGGTGGTTGCGTCGACCTGCGCCGGCAACCCGTTGTCACCGATCACGCGCTGGGTGAAGCCCTCCGCCCGTCTCAGCTTGCCCTCGTCCAGATCCATCAGGGCGAACGTCGAATCGCGCAAGGCGTCCGTGGCGAGGATATCCATGATCAGCGTCTTGCTGAACACGATGCTCCCGGCGCCTATCATCGCAATCTTCGGCATCTGTATCTCCCCCAGTGCTGCTGCGAGTTCCGCGAAGCGTGGACGCAAACACACCTTCTCCTGCAGTGGTCGAATGCCTTCACGCCCCCGGGGCTTGAGGCTGCCGCCGCCGCGGTGTATTATCAGGATGTTAGCGCGCTCGATTGCACCTGGGCTCTGCTCGCGAGCCCAAGGGGGAACCCAGGAGAATGGACCGGATCGCGGTCGTTTCAGCAGCCTGCATTGCCGTGGCTATCTGTGGCCTCACCGCAAACGCGGCGTCCGCCGACGAGCCGCCCAACGTCCCGCCGCCCTCTCCCGAGTTGGCCTTTGCCACGATTGGCCCCGCCACCGTGAGCGGCGGACGGCTCTATCCGCCCTTCTACAACTACGTCATCACGCCCCATGCCGTGGTGGATGGCACCACGGCGTTCTGCGCGTTCCAGGACGCCAAGGGCCGCCCCATCGTCATGGCGTATGACACGGAGGCCGAGACCTGGTCCGGGCCGGTGAGGGCATCGGATCAGGGCCTCGGCGACGACTCCCACGGGAATCCGTCCATCTGCATCGACGGCAGCGGCCGCCTGCACCTCTTCTACGGCTGCCACGGCGGGCCGATGCGACACACCCGAAGCGCAAAGCCCCGCGACATCACCGAGTGGGAGGAGCAGCCATCTCCGGCGCCCAAGGCGACGTATCCCCAGTCCATGCGGATGGAGGACGGCAGCATCTTCCTCTTCTACCGGGCCGGGGGGCACGTGGAGCCCTGGATGATGCAGGTGAGCACGGACGACTGCGCGACCTGGGGGGAGCCCGAGCGCATCGTGGAGATGCGGCGGGATCCCCCGGATCCCCTGGCGGCGGCGTACTGCAAGTTCGTTCCCAGCCGCGATGGGCGCAGGATCCACTGCTTCTGGAACCACAAGGACGACAACGCCGCCCGCGTCACCGACGCCAAGCCGCATCCGTGGCGCCCGCTGAAGTACAAGGGGCTCCACGAGGCCGTGTACCGCTACAACGCCTACTACATCCGCCGCGACCCGAGTGGCGCGTGGCGCACTGCCGCCGATAAGACCGTCGAGCCTCCCATCAGCAAGGCCGTGGCGGATGCGCGGTGCCTGGTCTACGACTCCGGCGATGAGTTCACGTTCGTTCCCTACGAGAGTCGCCTCGCCATCGGCGCGGCGGGGCGGCCCTACCTGAAGCTCCGCACGGGCGTGGTGGACTGGGTCAACAGGCACGATGACCCGGATGCAGCCATCGTGCCCGTTCGGACGAAGCACATCCGCCTTGTCAAGCAGAAGTGGGATGTCGTGGACGAGTTGCCCGAGGACTGGCCCAAGGGCATACAGGTCGCTCTCGCCGCCCGCGGCCTCGAGGCGTTCGGCGACCGGCCCGAGGGGCGCTGGTTCATCTTCTGCACGCGCGCGCCGCTGGGGCCCGGCGATGGGAGCTTCGTCTTCTTCTACAATCTGCAGAAGGGCTACGCAAAGCGGGAGGGCGGCCCGGCCGACACCTCGGCGCTCGCGCCCTGAAGTCGCCCCAATCACGCCTCGCCCAATTCAAGGAAGTCGCCGGTCTCCCGCGTCCATTCTGCCAGACGACCCCGCAGCCGCGTCCGCAGCGCCGCGTGCTCCGGATCGTCCACCAACGATTCCTTCTCCTGCGGATCCGCCGTCAGGTCATAGAGCTCATCCACGTCGTCCTGCGTGTGGATGTACTTCCACGTCCGCCCGTCGACCTCGGCAACCACGGCGCGCATGGGGATGTTCCGGCCGAAGTCGCCATTGTATTCCATGAACACGGCGTCCCGCCCCTCGGCACCGTCA
>JASFTE010000414.1:0-5028 GCA_050114035.1 Armatimonadota bacterium
TGCCGTCACGGTGCTCACGTCCGAGGGGGACGGTCGGGAGGGGGCCAATGAGACGAACGTGCGGTGGTGCACGATGGGCGGGCCGCTCGAGGGGGGCTGGGGCGGGGTGACGATTATGGATCATCCCGGCAACGTGCGCCATCCGAATCGGGTGCGGGTGCACCCCGGCGTCCCGTACTTCGGCTTCATGCTGCCGCAGGCGGGCGACTACACCATCGCCCCGGGGCAGCCGCTGACGCTGCGGTACCGGATCGTGGTGCACGCGAAGATGCCGGATGCGGGTCTGTTGGATGGGTTGTAGGTGTGGGCGATGCGGGACGTCGCGGGGCTCAGGTGGTCTCCGACGGCAGCCATTCGATATCGACCACGTCGGCTATTCGCCTGAACTCAGGATCGCCGGTGATCAGCGTGGCCTGCAGTATCTGAGCGAGAGCCCCAGCATAGCAGTCGGCCAGTGACAGGCCTCCAGGCGCCTTGAGCTCTGCAGCCTTTGCCGACAGGTCTCGGTGGGCGGAGACGATGCCAATGGGAAGAGCGTCCAACCGAGCGACAACGCCTTCGACCACGTCCGCTCCGCGCATGCGCGCCACCGAGTAGAGGACCTCGGCCCAGTTGACCGTGCAGAGGCTGACGGTGCAGTCTCCGTCTCGGGCCCGCGCGAGAACCTCGACGATGCGGGTGCTCCCAGGCTCACGGTTCAGGAGACACATAGCGGCAAAGGCATCAAGCACATAGCGTGGGGCTTCGTGATTCATGGCAGCCACCGTGCCAGCTTGCGCTCTTCGCGCTCGCGGTCAGCAGCGCGCTCCCTGAGCAGCTCCTGGGTCAGCGATGGGCCGTCGGCGAGCATGCCATGGGCAGCTTCGATTGGATCTGCGCCCAAGGGGATGAGCACGATCCTGCCGTCTGAGGCCTTGATGTCGAAGTAGTCGCCTGCCTGAATGCCCATGTCGCGACGCAGCTCGGCCGGTATGACGATCTGGCATTTCTTCGACGCTCGCACTAGCATCTTACTCACTCGTCTCCGATATACTGTCGTAGCATATGTATACCACGCACGTCGAGGTAGGTCAATAGGCAATCAGTACACCATGCCCATGTGTGGTCAATACGGTGCGTACAGCCAACGGCCGTGATGGTCAGGCTTCTGGCGTCCGGCGGGCGCTGCTGCGCTGGTATGGGAGGCGGCGGCGCGACCTGCCGTGGCGGCGGACGCGGGATCCGTATCGCATATGGATCGCGGAGGTGATCCTGCAGCAGACGCAGGCCGGGCGCGGGGCGGAGTACTATGAGCGCTTCGTGGAGAGATTCCCCGATGTGAGCACCCTCGCGAGGGCGGAGCTGGACGATGTGCTGCAGGCATGGGCGGGGCTCGGGTACTACGCGCGGGCGCGGAACCTGCATGCGGCCGCGAGGCGGATCGTTGAGCGCTTCGGCGGCCGGATTCCGGATACGTATGAGGATCTGCGGTCGCTGCCCGGCATCGGTGACTACATCGCCAGCGCGATCCTGAGCATGGCCTTCGGCTGGCCGGTGGCGGCGGTGGAGGCGAACGCCATTCGGATCATAGCGCGTCTCGTGGCGCTCAGGACGCCGCCGCAGCGCGCGGAGGGGAGGCGGGCCATTGACGCGTTCGCGCAGGCCCTTGTCGCCAAGGGGCGGGCGCGGGAGATCAATCAGGCCATCATGGACCTGGGCGCGACGGTGTGCCTGCCACGGCGGCCGGACTGCCCCCGGTGTCCGCTCTCCCGGCGGTGTCGGGCGAAGGCTGGGGGCGTGCAGGACGAGCTGCCCGTGCGGCCAGCGCGGAGGCGGCCGCGGACGTATCCGGTGGGGGTGGCGCTGATCGAGGGGGAGGGGATGGTGGTGCTGGCGCGGAGGGAGGAGGGGGCGGCGCTGGGAGGGCTATGGGAGCTGCCGGGGGCGAGGTGCAATGTCGGGGAGCGGCTCGAGGCGTGTGTGCGGCGGGCTGTGAGGGAGAGTGTGGGGCGGTCGGTGAGGGTCAGGGGGAAGGTGCTTATGATGCCGTACAGCATCAGCGGGGCGCATCTGCGGATCCATGTGTTTCGGTGCCGGTTTCGCGGTCAGCAGCCCGGAGCGGACCCGGCAGGGCAGTGGCGGTGGGTGACGTGGGAGAGTGCGCTGGGGGAGTATGGGCTGTCGTCGGCGGTGCGGCGGCTGCTGGAGGAGATTCGGGCGTAGATGGGGCGCAGGGGCTCGGAGAGCGGAGAACGCCCTCCCGACTGGGAGGGCGTGTTGCGTTCGGGGACTGGCTGCCGGGGCAGGATTCGAACCTGCAATTTACTGATCCAGAGTCAGCCGTCTTACCATTAGACCACCCGGCAGCAGCATGGAAATGATACCAGCAGGGCAGGGACGGTGTCAAGGGTTCAAGGTTCCGGGTTCTGGTGCGGGGAAGTGGGGGCCGACGGGCATACGGCGGGAGCCGTCGGAATGGAGGTCGTGTCATGACGAAGATGATAGGGCTTAGCGTTGCAGCAGGATTGATGCTTGCGCTCGGGGTGGGCATGGTGCAGGGGCAGGGGGGGCCGATGGTGACGGCGGATACGCTGCACCCGGATGACGGGAAGCTGCGGATCGTCCAGTTCGGGGCGCATCCGGACGACTGCGAGATTCGGGGCGGGGGCGTGGGGGCGATGTGGGCGGAGCTGGGGCATCACGTGCAGTTCGTGTCGGTGACGAACGGCGACATCGGGCATTGGCAGATGTCGGGCGGGGCACTGGCGAAGCGGCGCACGGCGGAAGTGAAGGCGGCGGGAGAGGCGCTCGGGATCGACAGCTCCATCGTGCTGGACATCCACGATGGGGAGCTGATGCCGACGCTGGAGAATCGGCGGCTGCTGACGCGGGTGATGCGGGAGTGGGATGCGGACATCGTGATCGGGCATCGGCCGAACGACTACCATCCGGATCATCGGTACGTGGGAGTGCTGATGCAGGACGCGGCGTATATGGTGGCGGTGCCGTTCTTCTGCCCGGACACGCCGCCGCTGCGGGGGAACCCCGTGTTCCTGTACTCGGAGGACGGGTTCCAGCGGCCGACGCCGTTCGAGCCGGATATCGTGGTGGCGATCGACAGCGTGATCGCGAAGAAGGCGGAGGCGCTGTCGAGGATCGAGTCGCAGTTCATTGAGGGCGGGTGCATGGGGTACAGGCGGGCGCAGCCCAAGGATGAGGCGGAGCGGGAGGCGCGGCGGCAGGGGGTGCGGGAGTCGTTCAAGAGGCGCAGCCAGAGAACGGCCGACAGGTTCCGCGACAAGCTCATGGAGCTGTACGGTGAGGAGAAGGGGAAGCAGGTGAAGTACGCGGAGGCGTTTATGGTGTGTGAATATGGGAGTCGGCCGAGTGCGGCGCAGTTGAAGAGGCTGTTTCCTTTCTTCGAGTAGAAGGCAAGGAGAACGGCCGGACGCAGCCGAGGTGAGATTGAGAATGGACCTGACGATGATCGCTCGTGCCGGGCTGGGGCTGCTGCCGGTGGCGTTGGTGTTGGCGGCGTGCGCTGGAGATCGCGCCGAGGCGCAGGAGCCGAACCTGATCCCGAACGGCTCGTTCGAGGATGAGGAGGAGGGGAAGCCGACGGGGTGGGCGACGCATACGTGGGGTGGCGAGGCGGCCTTCGCGTACGCCGACTCGGGGCGGACCGGGGAGCGGTGTGTGATGATCTCGTCGGACGAGGGAGCCGACGCGGGTTGGCATGTCACGGTGCCGGTGGAGCTGCGCTCGACGTATCGGCTGTCGGGGTGGATCAAGACGGCGAACGTCGCTGCCGCCGCGGAGGGGAGGGCGGGCCGGGGGGCGCTGCTCAACCTGCATAACCTGCAGCCGACGGCGACCGAGGTCGTGTCGGGCACGCAGGACTGGACGAAGGTCGAGGTGCTGCTGGAGACGGGCGACAACGATGCCGTGCAGATCAACTGCCTGTTCGGCGGGTGGGGTCTGTGCACCGGGAGGGCCTGGTTCGACGACGTGCGGCTGGAGCTGGTGGACCTGGCCAGTTGGGAGCCGAGCATCGCGATAGACGCGGGCGAGCGAGGCGAGCCGGTCTCGAAGTACATCTACGGCCAGTTCATCGAGCATCTGGGGCGGTGCATCTACGGCGGGATCTGGGCGGAGATGCTGGAGGACCGGAAGTTCTTCGATGCCGTCGGCGCGGAGAGGTCGCCGTGGGAGGCCATCGGTCCCGCCGAGTCCGTGACGATGGTGACGGACGATCCGTTCGTCGGCGAACATGCGCCGCAGGTGGGTCTGGCCGGAGCCGGCTCGGCGCAAGGAATCGCGCAGAGCGGGCTGGGGCTGGTGAAGCGGAGGAAGTACGTCGGCCGGATCTGGCTGAAGGGTACGAAGGGCGCCGGGCCGGTGACGGTGAGTCTGGTGTGGGGGGACGGCGAGGGGGAGCGGGATGTGGTGACGACCCGGCTTAGTACGAAGTACAAGGAGACGCCGCTGGAGTTCACCGCGGGTGGCAGCACGGGCGACGGTCGGCTGGAGATCACGGCAGCGGGGGAGGGGCGGCTCGTCATCGGGACGGTCTCACTGATGCCCGCCGACAACGTGGAGGGCATGCGGTCGGACACGTTGGCGCTGCTACGGGAGCTCAACTCGCCGGTGTACCGGTGGCCGGGTGGGAACTTCGTCAGCGGCTACGACTGGCGAGACGGCATCGGCCCGCGCGACCGGCGCCCGCCGCGGAAGAACCCGGCATGGAAGGGCATCGAGCACAACGACTTCGGGATCGACGAGTTCATGACGTTCTGCCGACTGCTCGGGACTGAACCCTTCGTCACGGTCAACAGCGGGCTGGGGGAGGTGGACGCGGCCGTCGAGGAGCTCCAGTATACGAATGCCCCGGCGAAGACGCCCATGGGGAAGCTCCGGGCGCGGAACGGTCACCGCAAGGCGTACGGGGTCAAGTGGTGGGCCATCGGGAACGAGATGTACGGGCGCTGGCAGCTCGGACACATGCCGCTGGAGGAGTACACGAAGAAGCACAACCAGTTCGCGGAGGCC
>JASFTE010000415.1:0-5005 GCA_050114035.1 Armatimonadota bacterium
AGCTCTACGAGAAGGACATCATCCCCTTCTGGCGTGGGCGGACGATGCGGGAGCGCATCTTTGCGGAGATGACGCCGGAGTGGCACGACGCCTATGAGGCGGGCATCTTCACCGAGTTCATGGAGCAACGGGCGCCCGGGCATACGGTGCTCGACGACAAGGTGTACGCCAAGGGGTTCCTGGACTTCAAGGCCGAGATCGGAGAGCGCCTGGCGGCGCTGGACTACATTGAGGACCCGGACGCGTACGCCAAGCAACAGCAGCTCAAGGCGATGGCCATGGTGTGCGATGCGCTCATCGGCTACGCCCAGCGGCACGCGGACAAGGCGCTCGAGATGGCCGCGGAGGAGGAGGACGACCAGCGGCGCGACGAGCTGGAGCGGATCGGGGAGGTCTGCCGCCATGTCCCGGCCCACGCCCCGCGGGACTTCTGGGAAGCCCTCCAGATGTACTGGTTCGTGCACCTGGGCGTGGTCACCGAGCTCAACACGTGGGACTCGTTCAACCCGGGCCACCTCGACCAGCACCTGGTGGCGCTCTACCGCGACGGGCTCGAGGCCGGCACGCTGACGCAGGAGGCGGCGCGGGAGCTGCTGCAGTGCTTCTGGGTCAAGTTCAACAATCAACCCGCTCCGCCCAAGGTGGGCGTCACGGCGGCGGAGAGCGGCACGTATACCGACTTCGCGAACATCAACACGGGAGGCGTGCGGCCCGACGGCGCCGACGGCGTCAACGAGCTCACGTACCTGATCCTGGACGTCATTGACGAGATGCATCTGCTGCAGCCGTCGGCCAACATCCAGGTCAGCAGCAACAGCCCGGATCGCTTCATCCAACGGGCCGGCGAGATCATCCGCCAGGGCTGGGGCCAGCCGTCGGTGTTCAATGCCGACATGGTGGTGGAGGAGCTCTGCCGGCAGGGGAAGACGGTGGAGGACGCCCGGGCGGGCGGGACGTCCGGGTGCGTGGAAACGGGAGCTTTCGGCAAGGAGGCCTACATCCTCACCGGCTACTTCAATCTGGTCAAGGTGCTGGAGATCACGCTCCACAACGGCCTCGATCCGCGCACCGGGAAGCGCATCGGGCTGGAGACCGGAGAGCCGGCAACGCTCGAGACATTCGAAAAGCTCTTCGACGCCTTCCGGCGGCAGATGCAGTACTTCGTGGACATCAAGATCCGCGGCAACAACGTCATCGAGCGCCTGTATGCCACGTACATGCCGGCGCCGTTCCTGTCGGTGCTGATAGACGACTGCATCGCGAAGGGAAGGGACTACAACGACGGCGGGCCGCGATACAACACCACGTACATCATGGGCACGGGGACCGGGACGCTGACGGACTCCCTGTCGGCCATCAAGCGCCACATCTACGACGAGGGCGACCTGTCGTGGGAGCAGCTCCTGGCGGCGCTCAGCGCGGATTTCGACGGGCACGAGCCGCTACGGCAGCTTCTACAGAACCGCACGCCGCAGTTCGGCAACGACGACGATTACGCCGATGACATCATGCGGCTGCACTTCGATCTGTTCTACGACCTCATCGAGGGCCGCCCGAACACCAAGGGCGGCGACTATCACGTGAACTACCTCTCCACCACGTGCCACGTGTACTTCGGCTCGGTCACGGGCGCCACGCCGGACGGGCGGCGAGCGTGGATCCCGCTCTCCGACGGCGTCTCGCCCACGCAGGGCGTGAGCCGGAACGGGCCCACGGCGGTGATCCGGTCCCTGGCGAAGATGGACCACGCGCGGACGGGGGGCACGCTGCTGAACATGAAGTTCACGCCCCGGGTCCTGGCGGGGGATGAGGGGATCGAGCGCCTGACGCAGCTCATCCGCAGCTACTTCGAGCTCGGCGGCCATCACGTGCAGTTCAACGTGATCACCGCCGAAGCCCTTCGGGCCGCCCAGGACGACCCGCACAAGTACCGCGACCTCATCGTGCGCGTGGCCGGCTACTCGGACTACTTCCGCGACCTGAGCAAGCCCCTGCAGGACGAGATCATCGCCCGCACCGAGCACGCCTCCCTCTAGAAAAGCGCGCTCGGTTCTATCTCCCAGACGAGATCGTCGCCCGAGCCCTCGTACGTCGAGACGCGTCGCCCGTCTATCTCGGCGACCCACTCGTGCCCGACGAAGGTGTGCTGCTTGAGCTCGCCTCCCGGCTCCATGTCGTGGTACCTCTGCAGCTTCCCCTCGAAGTTGATCCAGTAGACGGCGACCGTTGCCTTGGTGTTGTTGCGTATCGTGATGTTGATCTCGGCGCCGGTGGCCGGGCCCTTGAACTCGTATTCCCTGGGCGGCGCGATGCCCAGCAGATGCGTGACGAAGTAGTCCCACATGCGGCGCTTGACGTAGGCGCCGGAACCGTGACCGGCGCCGGGCACGATGAGCATGTCGAAGTCCTTGTTGGCCTTGATGAGGGCGTTGACGAACTGCATGGTCGCGGCGTGCGGGTTGACGTTCCGGTCGAGCTCCCCGTGCACCAGCAGGAGCTTGCCCTGGAGCCGGTGGGCCTGGGTGACGTTGGACTGCTTCCGGTAGTGGTCGCCGACGGGATACCCCATCCAGAGCTCGTTCCACCACACCTTGTCAGTGCGGTGGTCGTGGTTGCCGGACATGGCGGCGGCCACCTTGTAGAAGTCCCCGTGGGCGATGAGCGCCCGGGCCGCGTTGTAGCCGCCGGCCGAGTGGCCGTAGACCCCCACGCGGCTCAGGTCCATGTACGGGTACTTGCGGGCGGCGGCCCTGAGCCAGGCGATGCGGTCCGGGAACCCGCCGTCGCCCAGGTTCTTGTGCGCCACGTCGTGGAAGGCTTTCGAGCGGTTCGAGGTGCCCATGCCGTCGATCTGCACGACGATGAAGCCGAGCTCTGCCAGAGCCTGCTGGCCGCGCCGGGCGCTGAAGGTCTTCGGCACGAATGAGCTCTGTGGCCCCGCGTAGATGCTCTCGAGGACCGGGTACTGCTTCGACCTGTCCAGCCGCGAGGGACGGAACATGACCCCGTGGATGTCCGTCTTGCCGTCGCGGCCCTTGGCGGCGAAGGGCTCGGGCCAGCGCCAGCCCGTCTTCAGCAGCGACCGGACGTCCGCCTCCTCGAGCTTACACACGCGGGAGCCATCCGCAGCCCGGCGAAGCTCTGTCACCGGCGCCATATCAACGCGGGAGTAGGTGTCGATGAGGTAGCCGCGGTCGGGTGAGAACTTGACGCTGTGGTGCCCGTTGCCCTCGGTCAGACGCACGAGCCCGGTGCCGTCGAGGCCGATGCGGTAGTAGTGGATGAGGTAGGGGTCCTGTCCCTTCTCGCGGCCGCTGCCTCTGAAGGTGATCTGGCGCGACTCCTCGTCCAGGTGCTCGATGCCGCGGACGACCCACTCGCCCCGGGTGATCTGCTGCTTCACCCGTCCGGTGCGAGCATCGTACAGGTACAGGTGATTCCAGCCGTCGCGCTCCGAGGCCCAGATAATCTCGTCGGTGTCGTCGAGATACCGCACCATCTTCTTCTGCGGCGGGACGAAGGTGTCGCTCCGCTCGTCGATGACCGTGCGCGTCTTCCCGCTGTCGGAGTCTACCTCGACTATGTGCACCCGCTGGTACCCGCGGTGCGTGCGCTCGAAGGTGAAGTGTCGGCCGTCCGGTCGCCAGCGCGGGCGCGGCGGTCCTCCCCAGTCGGTCGGCTCGGTGTCGACGCGCGTCTGCGCACGGCTTTCCACATCGAAGAGCCACATCTGGTGCCTGTCGAGCTTGTCGCCGGGGAGAGCGTAGACGTGCTGGTGGGTCCTGGGGCGGACGTCGTCCTTGGGCGAGGACTCGATCAGGTGCATCTCGCGCCTGGCGCCGGGCCGTGTGCGGTAGGCGACGAGCCGCTTGGAGTCCGGCGACCAGAAGATGGCGCCGAATGCGTTGCCCTCCTCCCCCTCGGTGCTGAGCTGCGTCTCTTCGTCGCCGTCCTTCGGCCGGATGTAGAGGTCGTGCTCCTTGACAAACGCGACCCACTTGCCGTCAGGCGACAGCCCGCTCTCTCGTTTCTCCTTCTGCTCGGCGTCGTCGGCGCCCTCAGCGTCGCGCTTGCCCGCGTCCTCGAGCCTCCAGGAGAGATACGACCCCAGGTGGCATTGCCAGACGCCGGAGCTGATGGTGAAGGTGACCACCTGTGCGTCATCGTCGAGCTCGATGGAGCGGAAGGGGAGGCTCAGCGGCGTGTACTTCTCTCCCGTTGCCTGTGAGAGCGATACGGCGAGTCGCGTGTGATCGAAGGCGCGCCGACGGATGCCTTTCTCGGCGTCAACGAGGATGAACTCTCGCCCGTCGCGGAGGTCGTTGCGGTACCAGAAGCGAGGGGTGTCGCCGATCCAGTGGGCCTGGACCCCGGTCTTGTAGACGAGCGCGCTCATGTCCTTGGAGCCGAACCGCTCGGCACGCTCGTAGCGCTGCCGGATGTCGGAAGGCTGTGCGCGGCTCGGCACCGTGCAGCCGAGCGCGACGGCAAGCGGGAGTGTCACGACCGAGAGCACTCGCGCGGCGGGGCTCGATGGTCTGGCTGGCATGAGAGATCTGGCCCCCGGGTCGGCGTGGCGGATCGAAGGCAGTCAGGCAGCGGCCTCGGCAAAGGAGCTGCCGGCATGAGCGCCTGCTTCTCCCGTCTCCTGAACTCGCGCTGTGCGGCGCCAGCGGCAGGGCGAGGGCTATTCGAGGTCGCGCGCCAGTGTGGTGAGCCAGGCGTCGATGTCCTCGGTCGGAATCCGGAGCTTGCGGTGTGTGGGAGTTGCGGTTGGGTAGCCGCCCACCTCGTCCTGGCTGTCGATGACGCGGCCGGTGCGCTGCTGGAGGTCGCGGATGATCCGCCGGTCCACCGCATCCCGGTCCCTGGGGCGCGCGCCGACGTGGGCCACGATGTGGTCCATGACCTGGTCGGAGGGAATGGCCTCGAGGCCCCGGGGCCAGGAGGGCCTCTGCTTGAGGATGTCTACGTCACCGGAGGTATGTGCGACGGGCCTGCCCTC
>JASFTE010000416.1:0-5004 GCA_050114035.1 Armatimonadota bacterium
CAGTATCATCTCATGGACGGCACGAGTCCCTCCTTCTCCAGCCTGGGGACAGGTGGGGACGCCTCGGGCGAGAGCGTGAGCACCGGGGCCTCGGACATCTCGGCCCGGATCGGCTATGGGCTGGGCGAGCGGTCCCGCCTGCACCTTACGCTCCTGAAGTCGGACCTGAGCGGCGGCTTCGGCGACACGAACAAGTTCGATGCGGCCCTGGGCTACGAGCACCGCATCAGCCCCACCTTGAACCTGGACTTCTCCTATCGCTTCGTGAAGAGCGACGGGACCGCCTCATACGGCGGCATGTCCGACGCCGCGGCCCAGAGCTACTCGGCCAACGTCCTGAGTCTCACGTTGAACGCCCGCTTCGCCGGCGGGGCCCGGCCGCGGCCCACGGCGGCCGGGTACCGGAGCACCTACAGCGGCGGGCGCCTGGGCCGCTACGACAGCGCGCTCAACTCGACCTTCGGGGGCTACCGCACCGGGCGGCCGAGTCAGTACGGGCAGGGATACGGCGGGATGCAGCCGCATACCGGGTACGGATCGGGCGGGGCCGGCTTCGGAGGCTATTCATCACCAGGTGCGTCATACGGCGGCTACGGGTCCTACGGCCGCTTCTAGCGTTGCCCCGGGGGAGGCTGGGCAGGCGTGTCTGATGACGCGTCGCACGCCGGGCGGCCCAGTGCGAGGTCCACACAGATCGCGTCGAGCATCGTCGGAGGATGAGTCCATGTACCCAAGCTTCAGGCGTGTCATGATTGCCACCATTCTTGCCGGCGCCCTCGCCCTGTCAGCGGCGTGCCCGGCAAGCGCCCGCAACCCATTTCGCATCGTCGCCAACCGGCCATTCGAGACGGTCGTCACCGGTCCCATGGGGGCCATCGTGGTCGATCTGGATGATGTGCGGGGCCCGCTCACGAGGCAGGCCTGCGACGCGGCGCTGCGACGGGCCATCGCCGAACAGCACAGCCCCGAGTCCCTCGCCGGGGCGGCTCGCACGGTCGAGCGCCTGAAGCGAATGGGACTGCTCGGCCGGAGGCTGCGACCCCGCTTCCCCCGGGCCGCTGTGTTCGTGCGCAACGGCAGGATCGTGGCGGATACCTCCACCGCCGCTCCGCGCGGCCGCCTCGCGGGCACGCGGCAGCGCGGCGGCGGGAGCATCACGCTCACCTTCGAGGCGAACAGCTTCCTCACGCCCGGGGAGCGCGAGGCGCTCACGGACATCTTCAACGAGGCCACGCCCGTCATCAACGCCATCTACGGGCAACCCGCGGAGACCATCACTGTGCAGGTGGAGGAGATGGCCGCGGGCACCTCGCCCCTCCAGGGAGGAATCTACATCCCCGGCGTGCCGACGGCCCGGCTCCAGCTCGGCAGATTCCTGGACGTCCCCGCCAACGATCCCGGCAACCTGTTCGCCTTCATCGTCCTGCTGGTGCGCGCCTATCACAACACAGCAATGATAGACTTCGACGCCTGGGAGGAGGGCTTCGCTCGCCTCGTGGCGACGCTCGTGTGGGAGAGCATCCGCCCGACGATAGCCATCGACGACGCCAATCCGTTCCTCGCCGTCCCGCGCTACGATGCCATGAACCTGCCGCCGCTGGGAACGCCCATGTTCTTCCAGCCCATCTTCCCGGGTATGCTCCTGCCCCGCATCTCCATGGCCGTCACGGCCTGGGGGAAGGTGTATTACGAGGACACGGACTTCTTCCGGGACTTCAATGCCGCCTACTACGCCGCCTTCAACTCCTCGCTCCCCGGGGACAGCGCCGCGCTGCGCACCATTGCGGCCGGCGTGGTCTCGGAGGTCGAGGGCGTCAACTTCCACGACTGGTTCCGCCGCCAGCACGTGCTGGACACGAGCGCATCTCCCGGTGAGGGCCTCTATCCCTGGTACATAGCCTTCCACGAGGGCGACGAGCAGGACGAGTACGCCGTTGCGCTGTTCTTCCTGCACTACTATGTGGACCCACAGGGAGAGGAGACGCCCCTGCCGGGCACGGTGGACCTGCGCTACACCAACCACGACCGGACGGTGGACATCTTCGTCCAGGAGGGCTACCAGTCGGTTATCCCCGGCTCCGGGACCGATGCCGGCATGGGCTTTCTGGCGCCCACGTTCTTCCCGCAGAACACCGGCACGGGCGGCCAGGAGGGCAACGGCGGGCGCCTGTTCATAGATATGCGCCTGGGCGGCTTCTTCAGCGTGCTGCCGTTCCCGTACACGGGCCCGGGGCCGGCGCCCACCAATCCCCGCGGGCCGTTCGACATCGACTTCTGGGGCGTCGTGACGCCGGCCGATGATGGGGAGGTGCGCATCAGCGCCTCCGGGATATCGCCCGTGACGCTGCCGGTGGACGAGGGCATGTTCCGCGGCCGCGTCAGTACCGCCGGCGTGCTCGACCCGGGGCAGTACTTGCTCGAATATATCCCTCCGGGCGCGACCGATCCGACCGTCTCGAAGCTCGTCAACGTGGTGGACATCCGGCAGAACGTCATCCTGCCGGGCGCCGTCGCCCTCAGCAATACGTCGCTGGACGTGCCGGCTGCGCTGTCGCTCATCTCCCTGCCACTCGTGCCGACGGTGGGCGGCGAGGCCCCCGCCGACCCGGCAGACGTGTTCGGGATCTCCCAGAGTCAGCTCATAATGGCCCGCTGGCAGCCGGACGACCCCGGTGGCAGCAAGTACCGCTTCTACCCGAACGTCCCGCCCATCGAGCCGGGCATGGGGTTCTTCCTCAAGCCGCCAGGGCCCATCGTCAGCCTGCCCATCACGGGGATCGGCCCAGACCCGAGCACGCCGGTGGTCGTACACCTCCTACCCGGGTGGAACAACATCGGCTTCCCGTTCAACTCCGCGACGCCGCTGCCCGTCTCCCAGCTCCTCATCGCGGAGGGCGACCCCGGGATCGGCCTTGACCAGGGCATCCCCATCAGCCAGGCGGCAACGCAGGGGCTGGTCGAGGGCTCCATATTCGACTTCGTTGCCGGGCGCACGCCCGAGAGCGACGTCGTCGCGCAGCTCGTGCGGTTCGGCGGCTACTGGATCCGCTGCCTGCGTCCCGACGGTGTCCAGCTCATCTTCCCAGCGCTGGGCGGCACGCTCGCGCGCGGTCGCCAGGCTGCCCAGACGCCGGGAGACGAGTGGGAGCTGCCCATCCTTGCCACGGCGGGCGGCCGCTCGGCCGTCGTGCGCATGGCGGGCAGTGCGGCGGCCACGGACGGCTTCGACGGCGCGTACGATGCCCACCTGCCACCGCAGGCGCCGGGCGGGGGAGTCACCATGTACTTCGTGCCACCGCAGGGCGGCGAGCCGCTGTTCCGCGATGCCCGGAGCGCGGCGGCCGAGGCGGCGTGGCAGCTCGAGGTCGATGCCCACGCGGCGGATGCCGAAGTCGAGCTGCGATGGCCGGATCTCACGCGCCTGCCGCGCGACCTGCGCCCGATGCTGGCGGACGAGTCGGCCGGAAGGCGGTGCGCCATGCGGACCGTGCGGCAGTACCGCTGCCGCACGGGCGCCGGCGGCGGCCCGCGGCGATTCACGGTGACGGTCGCCCGCGGGGCAGAGGGGGCCCTGCGCATCACGGGGCTCGCCTCTTCCGTGGCTCGCGGCGGCCGTTCGATGACCGTGAGCTTCAGCCTCACCCGGTCTGCCGCAACGACAGTCGGGATCTACAACGTGGCCGGTCGCCAGGTGCGACGGCTCACCGGAGCGGAGGCGCTGCCCCGCGGCATCAACAGCCTGACGTGGGATCTTCGCGCCAACACCGGGACGCCCGTGCCCAATGGCGTGTACCTGTGCCGCGTGCAGTCGCGCAGCGAGGACGGCCAGAGCGCCGGCGCCGTGGCGATGGTCCACGTTGGGCGCTAGGCGCGGCAACGGCAGGCGGAACAGACGAAAGGCGATGCACAGTATGAGACAACACTCAGGTTGGCGACACCACGCATTGGCTATCATGGCCATCTTGTTTGGCCTCTTGGGCGCCTGCATCGGGCTCGTGGGCTGCGGTGGCGGCGGCGGGGGAGGCCCGACCGGCCCCGGCAGTGTCACGGGGACCGTGGTTGACCTCGACACACAGGCCGCAATCAACGGGGCGCTCGTGACCATCTCCGGCCAGGACGATACGACGAACGCCTCAGGGGACTTCCAGATCACCGGCCTCCAGAACGGCCCGCAGACTCTCGCGGCCTCGGCCGCCAGCCAGGGCTATCTGCCCACGAACGTGCAGGTGGACGTCCAGGGCGCTACCGCCCTTCCCGCCCCCATCCAGCTCGCCAAGGGCGGCGGCGGCCCACCGCCGCCGCCGGCGACCATCAGCGGAACGGTGAGCCTCAACGGCAGCCTGCCGCCCGGCGGGACGATCACCATCGAGGCCGAGAATCAGGCGACGGGCCCGCCTCCCGTGGACTCCGTGACGCTGACGGCGCCCGGGAGCTACGGCCTGCTCGCTCCAGGCGCCGCAACATACACGGTGACGGCATCCGCGACGGGCTTCCAGCCCGACTCGCAGGTCGTCGTACTGCCGAACCTGGGCGACACAGCATCGGGGATCAACTTCACGCTCAGCCCGTAGAGACGCATGCGCACTCCATGGAGGGATGGCGCCATTGACGAGGCGGCGCGATTGTGGTATAGTAGGAATATAGGAATGTCATACTAGCCGCCTGAAGGCAGGACTACTCCGCGGGCCTAAGGAGGCCGCCTACAGATGCCGCTCGTGCGGGTGAAGGGCAAGGCGCAGATCACGCTGCCGGCACAACTGCGCCGCGCTCTGGGCATCGAGGAGGGAGACTACCTCGAGGCCAGAGTGGACGGCAACAGGATCATACTGATCCCCCAAACGGTGATGGACAAGCTGCCGACGGTCACTCTGTCAGATCGCGGCGAGCAGATGCTCAGCGAGGCTCTGCAAGACGTGAAGGCAGGGAGAGTGAAGGAGCACGACAGCGTCGAGTCCCTGATCCAAGACCTGCACGATGAAGCTGATCAGGACTGAGCGGTTCCTT
>JASFTE010000417.1:0-5000 GCA_050114035.1 Armatimonadota bacterium
CCGACCCGGGGCAGATATCGGCTCGGCTGCACGACGGCGTGCTGGAGGTCAGGATCGCGAAGGCCCGGAGCGCCAAGCCGAGGCGGATTGAGATCAGCACCTGAGGGCGACGGGTGCGGCCCGGGGGCACACCCGGGGGAGCCAACTCCGTGACGCAAGGGGGTGATGCAGGTGGCCACGCGCGACTACTATGAAGTGCTGGGCGTCGCGCGCAGCGCGTCGGAGAAAGAGATAAAGAGCGCGTACCGGAAGCTGGCCCGCAAGCATCACCCCGACGTGAACCCGGGCGATGACCAGGCCGAGGAGCGCTTCAAGGCGATCAGCGAGGCCTACCACACGCTGAGCGATCCCGAGAAGCGCAAGATGTACGACCAGTTCGGACAGCAGTGGCATCAGGCCGCGCGAGGCGGGGGGCCGGGAAGGACGTACACCTGGACCGGCAACGTGGGGTACGGTGACTTCGCGCAACAGTTCGGCGGCAGCTTCAGCGACTTCTTCGATGAGTTCTTCGGGGGAGGGCGCGCCGGGGCGCGGGCAGCCAGGCGGCCGGCCGGGCCGCAGCGCGGCCAGCACATCGACTCCGAGATCACGGTGAGCTTCCGCGAGGCCATGCAGGGCGCGACGAAAGAGTTCAGCGTGGGCATGACGGACACATGCGCGGAGTGCGCCGGCGAGGGCGGCGAGTCGGTCCCGTGCTCGTCGTGCGGCGGCTCGGGCGTCACCCAGACACAAGGCGGCATCTTCAACATGGGCACGCCCTGTCCCCAGTGCGGCGGCAGCGGGACGCAGCGCTCGAGCCGCTGCGAGAAGTGCCGGGGAGCGGGCGAGACGACCCGGAGTCGGCGCCTCAGCGTGAAGATCCCACCCGGTGTGGATACGGGCAAGAAGATCCGTATCAAGGGCGAAGGGGCGCTGGGCGTCCGCGGCGGGCCGAACGGAGACCTGCTCCTGAGGGTGCAAGTGGAGCCCGACGACACGTTCGAGCGGCGCGGCGATGACGTCTACATCGGAGTGCCGATCACCGTCGCCGAAGCTGCCCTTGGCGGCGAGATCACGGTGCCGACGGTCGATGGCACGGCCACGCTGAAGATCCCGCCGGGCACGAGCGGCGGCCAGACACTGCGCATGCGCGGGCTGGGCGCGCCGAAGGTCGGCGGCAACGGCAGGGGCGATCAGTACGTGCGCGTGAGCATCACCGTGCCCAAGCGACTCACCCGGAAGCAGAAGGAGCTCATGGCCGAGCTGGCCCAGACACTGGAGAAGGACACTCACGAGGGGGTTCGGGCGGCCAAACGGAGGCGGTAGGCCGGGCGACTCCCGGGAGTCCGCGGGAGAGCAGTGTGCATGTGGAGGTGAGACACGGTGCCGCGGGACAGCACAGAACCGGTATATATCATCAGCGTCGCCGCGAAGCTGGTGCAATGTCACCCCCAGACGCTCCGGTTGTACGAGCGCGAGGGTCTGCTGTCGCCCGCACGCACGAAACAGAAGAGCCGCCTGTACTCGGAAGACGACCTGGAGCGCGTGCGCCAGATACGGCGGCTCACGCAGGACCTGGGCGTCAACATCGCCGGTGTTGCCGTGATACTGGATCTGCTGAGTCAGATACGGGAGCTGCAGGAGGAGAACGTGACGCTGACGGCCGAGCAGGCCCGACTGACGGCCCTCGTGCCGAGCGGCGAGGCGGGCCCGCGTCCCAGGCGGCGCAGACGCGGCGGGCGACAGGCCCGCATCGTCGAGATTGACTAGTCGCAGGGCGGCGTACCAGTGGGTGGTTGACGATGGACATTGAGCGATTCACCGATAGAGCCAAAGAGACGCTGGGTGCGGCGCAGCAGATCCTGAGCCGCTACAGCCATAACCAGTTGGACGCCGACCATATCCTGCTCGCGCTTCTGGAGCAGGCCGACGGCGTGGCCGCCAAGGTGCTCGCCCATGTGGGCGCCGACGCCGGCGAGGTCGGCACGGAGGTGGAGCGCGCGCTCGCACGCGTGCCGGCCGTGCAGGTGCAGGGCTCAGGCGACACGACGCAGATATTCGTCACGCCCCGGGCCAAGAAGGTATTCGATCTGGCCTGGGAGGAGGCGCAGCGACTCAAGGACACCTACGTCGCCAACGAGCACCTGCTCATCGGCATCATCCGCGAGGGGCAGAGCGATGGGGCACAGATCCTGCGGCGGGCGGGCCTGGAGGCCGAGCGGGTCTACGAGGCCCTGCGGGACGTCCGCGGCAGCCAGCGGGCCACCGATCCGCACGCCGAGGCGCGGTACGAGGTGCTCAAGCGGTTCTCCCGCGATCTGACGGAGCTGGCGCAGGAGGGCCGGCTCGATCCGACCATCGGCCGGGAGCGGGAGATCAAGCGTGTGATCCAGGTGCTGAGCCGGCGCACCAAGAACAACCCGGCTCTGCTCGGTGAGCCGGGCGTGGGGAAGACGGCCATCGTGGAGGGCCTGGCGCAGCAGATCGCCGGCAACGACGTGCCGGAGATCCTGCGCGGGAAGCGCGTCATCGCCCTCGACCTGCCGGCGATGGTGGCGGGGAGCAAGTACCGGGGCGAGTTTGAGGAGCGCCTCAAGGGCGTGATGGATGAGATACGGGCGGCGAGCCGCGAGATCATCGTGTTCATAGACGAGCTACACACGGTCGTCGGAGCCGGCGCGGCCGAGGGCGCCATGGACGCCTCCAATATGCTCAAGCCGGCGCTGGCGCGCGGCGAGATGCAGTGCATCGGGGCCACGACGCCCGACGAGTACCGCAAGAACGTGGAGAAGGACGCGGCGCTGGAGCGCCGCTTCCAGCCCATCATCGTCGAGGAGCCGACCGTGGAACAGACGGTGGCGATCCTCGACGGGCTGCGCGACCGCTATGAGGCGCACCACGAGGTGAAGATCAGCGACGAGGCGCTCACGGCCGCGGCCGAGCTGTCGGCGCGCTATATCACGGATCGCTTCCTGCCCGACAAGGCCATCGACCTGATCGACGAGGCGGGGAGCAAGCTGCGGATCGAGACGTACAGCGCGCCGCCGGAGATCCGC
Organism: Armatimonadota bacterium; assembly: GCA_050114035.1. Taxonomy (GTDB): domain Bacteria; phylum Armatimonadota; class Zipacnadia; order JAUWAU01; family JAUWAU01; genus JAUWAU01. The sequence goes on from JASFTE010000417.1 coordinate 3,036, forward strand.
CAGATGGAGAAGGAGCTGGAGCAGCTCGACGCCGAGGGCAAGCGCCTGGCGGATGCGCGCGAGTACGAGCGGGCCATCGAGATACGGGACAGGGCCGAGGCGCTGCGGGCGAAGCTGCGGGAGGCGCAGGAGCAGTGGCGCCGGGAGAGCGGCCTGAGCGAGAGCGTTGACGCCGAGGACATCGCCGACATCGTCTCGGACTGGACGGGCATCCCCGTGGCGAAGATGTTCGAGGCGGAGGCCGAGAAGCTGCTGAAGATGGAGGATGCCCTGCACGAGCGGGTCGTCGGGCAGGACGCCGCCGTGAACGCCGTGTCCGAGTGCATCCGCCGCTCGCGCGCCGGGCTCAAGGACCCGCGGCGGCCCATCGGCTCGTTCATCTTCCTCGGCCCCACCGGGGTGGGCAAGACGGAGCTTGCCAGGACGCTGGCCGAGTTCCTCTTCGACGACGAGGACGCCATGGTGCGCATCGACATGTCCGAGTACATGGAGAAGCACACCGTGTCCCGACTGGTCGGCGCGCCGCCCGGCTACGTCGGCTATGAGGAGGGCGGCCAGCTCACGGAGGCGATCCGCCGCCGGCCGTATCGCGTGATCCTGCTGGACGAGATCGAGAAGGCGCACCAGGACGTGTTCAATATCCTGCTGCAGATCCTGGAGGACGGCCGACTCACGGACGCCGCCGGGCGCACGGTGGACTTCAAGAACACGGTGCTCATCATGACGTCGAATCTGGGCAGCGAGCACATCGAGCCGCCGGACTCCGGCGTCACGGAGGCCGAAGAGCAGGAGGCCTACGAGCGCATGCGCGGCGCCGTGCTGGACACGCTGCGCATGGCCTTCCGGCCCGAGCTGCTCAACCGGATTGACGAGACCATCGTCTTCCACGCGCTGAACCAGGAGCAGATCCGGCAGATCGCACAGCTCATGCTGAACCGCGTGCGCGAGGCCCTCGCCGAGCGGGAGATGAGGGTCGAGGTCACGGACGCGGCGCTCGCGCTGTTGGCCGAGGACGGGTTCGACCCGGCCTACGGCGCGCGCCCCATGCGGCGCACGATACAACGTCTCATTGAGAACCCGATCGCCAGCGGCATCCTGCGGGGCGAATTCGCGGAGGGGGATACCATCGTCGCCAATGCCGACGGCGATGGGATAAAGCTGAGCCTGCTCGTGGGCGAAGCGCCCGAGGCGGCACCGTCCGCGGACGGAGAGCAGGCGGCCAAGTAAGCAAGCGGAGGTGACACAGATGGACAAGATGATGCGTCGTGGTGGTTTCGGTCACATGGCATCGCTGTGGGACGAGATGAACGACCTGTTCGAGCAGCACTTCGGCGGCCGGTCGCTCATGCACCCGCTGCGGGGCGTTGGGCGCTGGGCGCCCAGCGTGGACATGTACGAGACGGACGAGGAGGTCGTGGTAAAAGCCGAGGTGCCGGGGATGAGCAAGGAGGACCTCGAGGTCACGGTGACCGAGGAGGCCGTCGCCATCTCGGGCGAGACCACGGCGGAGGAGGAGGCCACGGAGGAGAACTACACGCGGCGCGAGCGCCGGTACGGGAAGTTCACGCGCCGGCTGCCGCTCCCGGCGGCGGTGCACGTGGACGAGGCGACGGCCAAGTTCGCCGACGGCATCCTCGAGGTGCGCGTCCCGAAGGAGGCCGAGCCGGAGGAGGAAGAGGGGCGGAAGATAGAGATTGAGTAGTGGAGTGCCGGAGGTAGACAACAGGGGTCAGGCCTTGCCGTCGGCCTGACCCCGTTTTCTTCGCGCTGCGAAGCCCACCAGTGCCCCACTGCGCCTGAGGCGGGGCCAGGCACTATCGAAGGCCGGCCCCACCTCCAGCGCAGCGTTTGCTCCTGAGGGCCCGGGCTCCCTCCCGGTGTTCCCTCACACGCGCACCAGCAGGCACACAGGCCCTGGCCGCGCGTCGTGCGCCGGCGCGACCACCACGGGCGCCGGCGCTCTGT
>JASFTE010000418.1:0-4996 GCA_050114035.1 Armatimonadota bacterium
CTCCCGCCTCTGCCTTTGCCGTTCCGCCGTGGCCTCTGAGTAGGGGAGTCCCTCCGCGGGCTCCCGCCTTTGCCTCTGCCTTGAGGATCCCCCATCCCCCATCCAGAATCCGCCGCCCCGCATCCAGCATCCGCCCTCGACCCAGCCGCCGAGAGCCCGCGCGATTGCCGATAGACTGTGACAGTCGGTGGATCATTGTGGCCCGCCGGGGCTGCGTCCGGGGTTGTGCGTGATTCCCAGGGCTCATGCCGGTCCGGGTCGCGCCTGAGGTTCGCTTCCGGCGCGCGATCTCCTACCCAGAAGGCCCGTCAGGCTTGCATCTATGGTGAGCCGAAAGGCACTCATTGTCCTCTTCGCGGTGGTCCGGGGCTTGGGATGCAGGCCAAGTAGAGCACGGTGAGGCGAGGGTGGAGGCGGTCAATGATTCGGTGAGGCGTCGCCGGCATTCAAAGAAACAGGGACGGGCGTGCAGCGGGCCCATCCCTACCCATGGGATCGTTCGGCATTCGCAATGCTAGTCTGTCTCCACCGGCTCTACCTTATGGTCGAAGAACTCGAATTCGGCCTCGATGCGCCCGTCCTCGTCTGTGATCTCTCGCCGCAGCGGCAGTCGCACGCGGGCCTGCGGGAACCACCTGTACTCCGTCTCGATGCTGATGGCGCCCATGTGAAGGAAGCCCTCGACACGGTCCTCGCCGGAGCCGATGGCCGCGGGCGCGTCGCCGGGCGCCACCTTCATCGTGGACCGCAAAGCCACCTGCCAGCCGTCAGGCAAGTCTCGCCAGTCGTGGTAGACCGTCTCGGCAACCCGGTTCGTGTTGCGATCGTAGAACACGACCCGTGCAACGGCGCGGCGCCGGGTGTCGTACCAGTACCGCAACGCAGCGACCTCGTGCGGCTCAGTGACCTTCGCGGGCTCCTTGAGCCGCGCCTCGTACAGCTCGATGGCTGGATCAGTCCCGGGCCCCGAGAGCCGCTGCCACTCGTAGGCGGAGGGCTCGAGGGCCTTGGCCAAGGCTAGCAGGTAGGGCCCAGCCGCAGGGGGCGGGTCGAGCCTCACCTCGCTTACGGCCGGGACGACGGCCCCGGGATCGGGCCGTGGCACGTAGGTGTCCCTGAGGGGCCCTGCGAGGTCGAACAGGCGTACCGTCCCCGGCTTCAGCTCGTAGCGGGCACCCGACTCCGGGACAAGACTCGCGGTGAGCTGCGGCTGACTGATCGGCGACAGCTCAGCGGATAGCCCATCAGCCGTGGCGCGGTAGCGGAGCCGCAGCTCCATAGGGGAGCCCTGTCGCGGCAGCGGCCGCGGGGTGCCCGCCATTGCGCTGGAGAGGTCGTCGTACCTGAGGAGCGGAACCGTTACACGCCCCGAGTGCTCTGCCCCCGCGCTCCCAAGCCCCCCGCGGAGCTTGCGTACGATCTCCAGCTCGCCCTGGCTGAGCACAAGGGAAGGGGCCACGGATGGGGATCCGGCGACGGGTTCCGGCTCCGCGATGCCTCCCATCACGGCGTATAGCAGGCGGTTGAGGCGCCTGGCGACCGGGAGGCAGTACAACGCGAGCCCCTCGGGCACCTGCGCCTGGCCCCCCAGTTCCACGATGCGCTCACTCGGCCAGCGGAGGGGCCGCACGGCAGCGACGGCGCTGGCGAGCGCGGAGCTCGCCAGGCTATGGGCAGGCGGGTCCCCCACCCGAAAAGAGCTCCCCTCCCATCTGCGTAGTTCCCGCGAGACCTCTCCTGCGCGCTCCTCGATCCTCCTCTGAAGCACAGCGTGGGCAAGATCCAGTTCCTCGACGCTGAGGGGAACCCGGTCGAAACGGTGGTAGGGGTGCTCCACCCTGTCCGTTTGTTTGGCCAGGGCGTGTTGCGCCGCCGCCGCGGCCGTCTGTCGGTCCACGGGGAGCTTGCGAAGCAACTCCTGCTCCAGGGAGCGTGCGAGCTCCTCCACCTGGGCCTTGAGCTGCTCTGTGGCCACGGGATCCGGCGGAGGGTGGGTGAGGATGTCGGTTACGAACCAACGAGTGACGGCGGCCCGGTGCGCGAGGCCCTCCGGGGTGACACGGTGGGGGCCACTGCGGGCGGCGCGCGTGACCACCAGCCTGAGGTCCTGCACCTGGCCTTCCGTCAGGCCTTCCGTCAGAGCCCTGCCGTGGCCCACAACAGCATTGTAGAACGCGGCGGCCGCGCTCTCGCGCTGCGCTCGGCTCCACTCCGGCTGCCACGCCTCCAACTCCGCGATGGCAAAGTCCCTCAACTCCGCTGCCTGTTGTTGCAGTACGGGCGGGCCCTCGGCCGAGAGTGGCGAAGCGACTACCACGGCTATCAACGCGACAGCCCACTTCGAACGCAAGCGGCCCCGGGACCCGGCCGTGCCCCCACTGACGCCGGGACGCCTCGGGCGCCTGTCCGACCAGGGCCAGATGGACTTGCCGTCTGAGGTTAGAAGAGCGCCTGCCATGCCAGCACCATCTCATGCCCCTCACTCAGGGGGCTCGACGGTCACATCATATTCAACACTGCTGTAGTCGACCTCCGCGTGCGCCGTCCCCATGTCTGACTTGGGCCCCGCCTGCGCCCTGGACTTGGCCTGGCACCGGACCTTGTAGCTGCTCGGCGAGAAGATGCTGTTGTCCTCGGCTTCCGCCGAGTAGGAATCGCTGTCTTCGTCAGGATCCTCGAAGAGCAGCACCGATTCATCTCCCCACGTACCGTCAATCATGCACTGCCCCCAGGCGTGCCCCGTGGCCGACCCCGGGCCGGTGGCGTCCATATTGTAGTCGACCTCCCCGTCCAGGCTGCACTGCCCGTCCCCCGGCTCCTCCCCGGTGCCCTCCGCGGTGATGGGCCCGCCCCCAAACGCCTTGCACCAGATGTATCCATCGTGCCGACTATGTAGTGGATCTGTGCACTCGTTGGGATTGTCGATGCGAGCATCCGTCCACGGACGGCTCCCCCCTCCCTCCATGCCACACTCCAAGTGGATGGAGGGGCACTCAACATTCTTCCCCCAGGCCCAAGGATCCAAGTACGGGCCCCACGTGTGCGGTCCCCAAGTCCATCCCCAGGCTGGTAGCCCCGGGGTCAATGCCACCACAGCCGTCTCTTCGCCATCTGCTCATCCCTCCTTCTGCGGTTGTCCCTCACCGTGCACGGGCCCCCTGGCTGCGCTCCGCCCGGCGAAGTGATACGAGCCTCCCGGCCGGGACAGCCATCCATGTCAAGGCGTCGGCCCACACCGGCATATTATTAGTTGCCATTCTGCGGTGGGGGGTTGTATCGATTTGCGGACTTTTTTTTGCGGTGCCCGGAAAGGAAGGGCGGACCCATGCCACAGATAGCATGATCCGGGGGAAATTCTGGGGAGCACATTCCGGGGACGCCATAATACCGGGGAAGCCATACTTGATCCTTGACAACCAGCGAGCCGCCCACGAATTCCGCGGACACAACACCCATTCCTTGACGACACGCTCCCGCCGCTGCCGCCAAGGGTGGGAATGGGCACCGCGTCCCTACATCCCCGTGCCGCGCGAGTCGGGATTCGGTGGGACGGTACACGTCAATGGCCTTGGACGACAACGGGATCGCGCATGTGGCGTACTACGACGTGAGCAACGGGGCCCTGAAGTACGCAAACAACACGCCGGAGTTGAGCCCCGTGGTGTTGATGCTGGTGGCTGGCCTGCCGATGGGGTGGATGTGGTGGAGGCGGAGGCTGGCCAACCGCCTGGCGTGAGGCGCCGATTCTGTAACTCCCCCGCTCACGACTTCGTCACCCACAGATGGCAGCCAACACGGGAGCCCTGCGGTCGTGCCGACCGTGCGGCGGCGAGGCTGGGTGCTGGGCGGAGGATTGAGGGCGTCATCGCCGAGGTCGAGGGCAGAAACTGGCCATCGGGTGCAACGGACCCTAGGCGCCAGTCGTATATACTGTGAGCATACGCACTGACCCCACGGGGGGTGCCCCCATGAAGCCTCACACGCTCAGATCGCCCCGCTACATTCTCGCCATGGGCTCTGTCCTGCTCCTGCCGTCGGCGGCTCTCTGTCAGGACGAGAGGCCGCAGATCGACCGCACGAACCCGACCGCCGTCGTCGCCGCCTACCTCAAGGCGTGCCAGGACACCGACGTCGACACGGCCGTGTCGCTGCTGGTGGTGGACGATGTATTCCGCCAGCTGCTGCCGGGGATGGCCAGGAGCACGCAGCAGAGCGTCGAAGGGGCGGGGGTCGACCTCTCGCTGATGGTCCGACAGTTCAGCTTCATGCCCCTGCCAATGTACCGCTTCCCCGAGCCCGCCGCGCCCGTCCTGACGGAGGAAGCAGGCGTCGTCTTCGTCAAGCGGACCATTCCCCTCGACCAGCAGTTCGTGCTGCGTCAGGGCGAGAATGGCCTCTGGGCCATCGACCTCGTGGGCTCCATAACAGCCACGTGCGGGGGCGAGAGTCCCTTGATGGCCACACAGATGCAGGTCGCGGGCGGCGGCGGAGCCCCCCCCGGGACGAACCCGTATGACTGCATGAACCGCCTCCGCATCCTCTCGCGCGGCCTCGAGGACTACGCCGCCGAGCATGGGGACGCCCTCCCTGAGGCCGACACCTGGATGGACGACCTCATGCCCTACATCCTGGACAGAGAGGTCTTCAAGTGTCCCGCGGCTCCCGACCTGGAGTGCGGCTACGCCTTCAACATCGAGGCCGGCGGCCTCGCGATTCCCAAGGGGCCGGGGCGCAGCGAGTTCGTCCTGCTCATCGAGTGGGGCAGTGGCAAGCCCAACGCGAACGCCTTCCCTGCCGAGACCGAGAACGTCGAGCCCCGTCACGGGGAGCAGATCTTCTTCGTTACGGCCGACAGGAACACCCACGTTGCGCTCAAGGGCGAGACGCCCGAGGAGGTCTTCCACCGCGAGCGGCTCACTGCGCTCTGTTCTACCCGCATGAGCGCGATCTCCACGGCGATCCGGGACTACGCCAGGGACAACGCGGGCTTGCTGCC
>JASFTE010000419.1:0-4960 GCA_050114035.1 Armatimonadota bacterium
CGGCGACGCCGGCAGTTCACGGCCCATCAGGCCGTGCCAGAAGTCCGTTGAAAGCCATTGCGCGTCGTCACTCATCCATCACCTCCCCGTCCCGGGAATGTGCAACAATCCTTTGGCGGCCACCGAAGCTATACCTATGCTGGGCATTTCTCAGGCCTCTCCTTCGAAGCGAAACGCGTCCGCTCGAGGCCACCGCCTGCCGCCGTCCATCTCGCCTCAGCCGCCCCGCTCGACAATCGGAATCCAGACCTCGTGATACTCGCTGGCGGGCCTATCGCCGGTGCGCATCCAGTCCAGCGGGCAGACCTCGAACTCGCCGAGGAAACGCTGGTCGAACTCGTAGCCGAGCTCGCCCACCGTCCGGAAGGCCTGCGGCACGACCGACCCCTCCTCGCCGTTCTTCTCGCGGAAGACGGCGAACGTGGTCTCCCCCGGTGCCCACGAACCCAGGCCGTAAGCGTAGTCCCACTGGAAGCCGTCCAGCCCATCGACCTGAACGCCGGCGAAGTAGACGCGCGTCGAGTCGTCGACGAACTGCCAGTAGCCGATCGCGCGCCGCGGCTCGGATACGTGCTCTATGCCGTCGAGTCGCGCGCAGAGCTTATCCCACAGGGCCTGCAGTTGGCCGCCAAACTCCTGATCGTGGTCGATGACGCCCTGGACGCCGACGAGCTTCAGGTTCACCTTCCGGATCCGTGGCCCTGCCGATTCCTCCGACGCGGCGGGAGCGTCAGGCAATGGCTCCGGCTCGAACACGGACGCGTCGTCCAGGGTGCCCGCGAAGATGTCGAGTTCATCTCCCCCGTCCCCCACCCAGAAAAGTTGCGTGCCGCAGTCCGGACAGAAGTGCCAGACGCCGTGCGCGTCACACTTGACCCCGGCCTCGGCCCGGAACTCGGTCGGCCGACCCGCCGTCACTCTGAATCCCTCCCCGGGCACCGTCACGAACGGGGCCTTCAGGGTTCCCGTTGCCGCTCGGCACCCGGGGCAGTCGCAGAAACTACACTTCACGACGGGTCCCCGCGCTTCGTATCTGATCCGGCCGCAATGGCAGCCGCCCCTCATCAAGCTCACGCTAGTCTCCTCCGTCGGTTCGCGTTGGGTCGAGTCCTGGGCCTCCCCCGTGCCGTCCACCTGGCCGCGCACAATGCCCGCGCTCAGGGCAGCCACGAGAAACACCGCCAGCCAGCACTGCGCTGTCGCTCGCACCGGTTCCTCCTTTGCCGAAGTCGCCAGACTGCCAGCAGCCCGTCACTTTGCCTGGCGGGGAGCAGTCTATACATGCGACGGCCCATTGTCAAGCCTTTTCTCCGATTTCCTCGTGCCGCTCTGAAGCCCAGCGTCGCCGGTCCCGTCGCCCGGGTCATCTCTCAGCGCACAACGGGCACGTGGATGAGGACCGGATCTTCGCCCGTTGCGGTGTCCGGCCCGTAGCGCTCGAAGTCTGGACGCGCGTCATGCTCGTATCCCGAGGAAGGCAGCCACTCGCCGAAGATGTGGTCGTAGGCGTCGTGGATGGTGGCGACGGTGCATTCGAACACCGCGTAGCGGCCGCCCGGCACCTCGCGCATGGTCAGCCCCTCCGGCACTTGCGCCACCCCCGCCACGGCCATGCCGGCAAGGTACCTCATGTCGCCCCCTTCGCCGTAGCTGACCCCGTAGTAGGCCCCGTCGGTGCTGTGGGGCTTGACCTCGCCGTGATGGGACATGAAGTCGTTCCAGGGGGTCTCGAAGTCGTCGGTCTCGTGGGCCTCGGTCGATTCCACCCCTATCACGGTGAAGGCGTCCTTCTCGACGATCCGCGGCTCCATGGCTTCTGCTCCATCGTCTTGTGGATCGGCCCACGGGCGCTCTGCAGTCAGTCCCCTGCGGGCTTGATCGGCACCCAGAGGGCGTATCTCTTCCAATCCCACGCCCAGGAATCCGGCGTAGCGCGGGCGATCTCCTCGGGCGTCGTAAGGTGCTCCTCCAGCCACTGTCGCCCGGTGTCGTACTCGTAGCCGTTCTCCTCCGCCCAGGACGAGAACCGCGAGCGGAAGGTCTTCCACAGCGGGCCGATGCCGTCCATCGGCCCCGTCGTCGCGTACAGGCCTCCGGGGACAGCCTTGATCTCGACGCCGTCGGCGCCCTCCACGTCGCGGTCGACGGTCATCCAGACCTCATAGCCGTACTCCTCGCTGCCCTCCTTCGGGCCCGGGTTGTTGAAGCCGAAGAACCGGGGCATCTCGTCGCACGGGAGCAGGTGCTCCCTCGCCGCCCAGCCGAAGAGACCGTCCATCGCCCCGCCCTCCGGGCTCTTGCCCACGTAGCGGAACGAGGCGACGCTCATGTCCGGCAGTCGCGCCTCCGTGAAACCCGGTTCGGCCATCGCGCTCTCCCCCTTCCGTTCGGATGTCATGTTCCTGTAGAGGCGGTTGCGTCCCTTGTTGGCGCAGGCCAGGTCCAGGTCACCGTCGCCGTCATAGTCGGCCCAGGCCACGCAGATGGTCCTGTCGGCCTCTTCGGACGACCACGCGAGCACGAGATTGCCTCCTGTGTTCTCATAGACGCGATTCGGGCCGCCTTCATTGGCTACGGCAAGGTCTGGATCCCCGTCGCCGTCGTAGTCGCCCCAGGCCACGGCCCGGGTTCTATCACGGCTTTCGGAGGTCCACGCAAGCACGAGGTCGCCGCCCGTGTTTTCGTAGACCCGGTTCGGCTCGCCCTCGTTCGCCACGGCCAGGTCGGGGTCGCCGTCACCGTCCCAATCGCCCCACGCGACGCCGAGGGAGTTGTCACGTTCGGCAGATGACCACGCCAGCTCGAGGCCCCCGCCGGTGTTCTCGTACAGGCGGTTGGGCTGGTGCGCGAAGTTGCCCACGGCCAGGTCCAGGTCGCCGTCGCCGTCCCAATCGGCCCAGGCGATGCCTTCGCTGCGGTCTGCCTCGCCGGAACTCCAGGCAAGCGCGAGGCCGGTGCCGGTGTTCTCATACAGTCGGTTGGGCTTCCCGGCGTTCACAACGGCCAGGTCCGGGTCGCCGTCGCCGTCCCAGTCGCCCCAGGCGACGCCGATGGTGTGCTCGACCTCTTCGGACTCCCAGGCCAGGTTCAACTCGCCCCCGTCGTTAGCGTAGACGCGGTTGGGCTGTCCGTCGTTGCCCACGGCCAGGTCCACGTCGCCGTCGTCGTCCCAGTCGGCCCAGTCCAGTCCGTCTGACTCAGTGGGCTCGTGGGGCCCGGTCCAGGCCAGGACGAGTTCCCCGTCGTTGTTCCGGTAGAGCTCGTTGAGGCCCAGGCCGTCGCCGTAGTCGAGGCCCCACTTGTTCCCGACGGTGAGGTCCGGGGCGCCGTCCCCATCGTAGTCGGCCCACCTGACGCAGTAGCTCCCGCTGAGATCGCTCGACGTCCAGGCAAGCTGGAACAGCCCGCCTACCGGCGCCTCCCGGGGCGCCGGTCCCGCGCCAGCTGCCAGCATGGTCAGCAGCGCCGCGAGCACGAGAACGGTCCACGTGACATTCCCTCTCCGCACTTCGGCCTCCTTCCCTGTGGTCATGGCCACGTCTCCCCCCGGCCGGTCAGAGCGGCCTCCGCCTTTCACACGTCGGACGCCTCGCCGCCGAGAGCGACGACGATCCTGGCCAGCGCCTCCAGCCCCTCGGCCTCAGCGGCGTGGGCGGCGCGGAGGTGCGCGATCAGCCCGTCCACCAGCTCCTCGTCTTTCAGACGCCGGCCCCACTGGTTGTCCATCGGCAGCGCCTCGGCCACGGCGTTCAGGTGCTCGGACACCGTCCGGTAGTGCTCCAGCGCCTCATCGAAGAGGGCGGACAGGCCCGGGCCGTCGAGGCGCCCCCTGGCGTCTTCGAGGAAGGCCACCCCGAGCCGCCGGCATTCGGCCCAGTACTGGGCGTTGAACGAAGCCCCGTGGGGATTCACGCCGGGGTCGCGAAGGGCGGCGATCCACGTGTCGTAGGCCCGCAGGCCCGACGTGTAGTTGTCCTCTTCGGCCTCTTCCTGCATGTCCAGGGCATACCCAAGAGCGTCGCGCACCGCCGTGCGGTCGTCTGCCGGGTTGGTGAGGTGGACGGATGCCATGTGGACTACGCCCACGATCCCCGTCGTGCCGAGCGCCTGCCACGGAATCGGGCCCTGCGATGAGTTGTCGAATCCCCGGTAGTAGTAGCCGCCCTTGTCGTATCCGTGGACGACGAAGTACTCACCGCCGCCGATGTCGAACGAGAAGCACGGAGTGCCCGCATCGAGCCACTCGCGCACCATCTCCCACGCGGCGCGTCTGGCCTCGTCGGCCTCCCTTTCTGGGCTATCTGTCACCCGTGCGATGGAGTAGCCGGCGTTGCGGGCGAGGGCGTCGAACGCCTCGCCATTGTCCCATGTGAACGGTGCGCTGGGACAGAGCTGCTTCTCGATGTTGAGGGCGAACGCGTAGCCGCTCGTCCCGGCCAGCCAGGGCCGCGAGACCTCGCGCCCGAGGTAGGTCAGACCGCCTTCGATGCAGCCCAGGCGCGTGATCCACTGGGGGTGCCACTCGAGCTCCTCAAGCATCACGCTGCCCACGTCCTCTTCCGCCGGCCGACGGGCCAGTTCTTCGGCCATCTGCTCCGCCTCCCGTTCGGTTGTACCCGTTGCGATCAGCTCAATCCCGTTGATCTCGGCGTTCTGCACCCTCGGATGGAACCCGATGCGGAGCTCACCGTCGACGGCCTCCACCCCGTCGAGGCGCCGCACGACGGGCCGGGCGAGGCCGCCGGCGTCCGCGAAGACGTCGAGGCCGGCCAAAGCCTCCCGCCCGTTGACCGTCACATCGAACACGCGCTCGCCCGCCGCCGTGATGCCCTCGTAGGTCTCGGCGAAGTGCAGGCGCAAGGCGTAGGTGCCGTCCGGGACCTGAAACCGGTATGCCTCCATGCCGAATCGCTCCGTCACGTAGACTTCCGGAGCATCTGTCCCAGCGACTGCGAGCGCC
>JASFTE010000420.1:0-4958 GCA_050114035.1 Armatimonadota bacterium
GACCCCGAGCAGCGCAACGCGATCCGGCGCGGGCGGCCCTTCACCCGCTACGTCAACTGCGTCCGTCTCATCGGCGGCCGCACCGACGGGAGGAGCCAGTACTTCAAAGGCGTCGCCCCCGACGGCAGTGTCCGCAGCGACTTCACGGGCCTGATCGCCCAGCTCCGGGGCATGCTCGACACGGGCTACACGCCGCGGATCGTCCTGGACAACGTCCCGACGGCCATGAGCGACCCGCCCGAGATGCACACGTACGGCAACACGTACCCGCCAAAGGACTTCGGTGTCTGGCACCAGTACGTCGAGGCCCTGGCCTGCGCGATCGTGGATGAGTTCGGCCTCGAGGTCGTGAGTACGTGGCGCTTCCGGGTCGGCACCGAGCCCGATCTCTACCCGGGCCACTGGGCCGGCACGAAGGAGCAGTACCTCCAGCACTACGACTATACGGTGGACGCCGTGACTGGCGTGATCCCCGACGCCGACATCGGCCCGGGGAACATCCTCAACCCGGCCGCCGAGGGTCACACCGCCGCCGGCCGTCCGCGCTGGGGGCTGGACATCGTCGATCACGCCGCCACGGGCACGAACCGCTGCACGGGAGAGCCCGGGACGCGGCTGCGCCACCTGTCCTGCTCCTGGTACGGCCGCGTGGGGCGGTCCATCGACTCGTTTGACGTCGCCATTCGGCGGATGCGCGACCGGCTCGACCGACACCCGCGGTTCCGCGACGTGCCCGTCGAGGTGGCCGAGTTCGCGGTGCTGCAGGACGAATACGGCCGGCGCCTCATGGGAGGCGACGTCACCGAATGGGGCGCGAGCTGGTACGCGGCCATCGCCGACCGCGTGTATGCGCTCGACGTCGCCCAGGTGCACGAGTGGGCCCAGGCCTCCGCCGGCATCTGGCACCCGCGCACGCATGTGCTCTGGATGCTGGAGCAGATGACCGGCGGCCAGCGCCTCGCGACGCAGGTCAAGGGGACCTCAGCGGCCAGGTGCGGCGCCATCGCCTCCCGCAAGGGCGTCGCCATCTACCTCCTGCTCTACAACCACCGCGCTCTGCGCACGCCGAAGGTGACCGAGCACATCACGCTGACGCTCCGCGACCCGCGCATGAAGGCCGACGCCCAGTGGACGCTCTCCGAATGGCGGATCGACGAGAGCCACGCCGTCTTCATCCGCGACTTCTATGAGAACTGCGAAGCCGCGGGCATCGAGCCGCTGCCCAATGCCCCGATCTTCGGCGGCAACCTCGGCCTGCGCTTCGGCCCGGAGGGCGGCAGCCTGCTCCGAGAGAACATCGAGCGGTACCAGAAGCTCGCGGCCCTTCCGCAGACGAGGACCGACGAGCCACTAACAGTCGGCGAGGGACAGGTCAGCTTCGAGCTCGACCTTCCCGGCCACAGCGTACGACTGCTGAAGCTCTCGCCCCGATAGGAGCCCAACTCACCATGATCCGCTCCTTGGCCACCTCAGCCATCACCGCATTCCTCGCTCTCGCCGCGGCCGCCTCATCACGCACCGACGACATGCACCCCCCGATCCCTATCCCGTTCGGCCTCCCGAGGGCGGGCTTCGCCACTCTGGTCATCGAGGACGCCGAGGGCAAACGCGTCCGCAATCTCGTGGCCGAGACGGAGTTCCCCGCCGGCGACAACGTCGTCTGGTGGGACGGGCTGGACGAGAGCGGCCAGGTGTGGGACGGCAAGAGCTACCGCATCGAGAGCAAGCTCGTCGAACCCGGCTCCTACTACGTGCGCGGCCTGTACCACCGGGGCATCGACCTCCGCCACGAGTTCTCCGTCTACACGGGCGGCGATCCCCCGTGGCGCACGGAGGACACGCGGGGCCGCTGGCTCGCCGACCACTCCCCGGCCAGCGACGTGCTCTACGTGCCCGGCGATCCGCGGCGGGTGCTCATCGTCAGCAGCGTCGCCGAGGCCGGCGACGGGCTCGTGGCCGTCGATCTGAAGGGCCGCAAGCTCTGGGGCAAGCGGCACATCGGCGGCTCCTGGACCGGCGCCGAGCTGCTCGCCCGCGACACCGGGCCGCGGGCCGTCCCGGGCGTGTACGGCTACACCGGCATCGGCTGGCGCACCGGCCGCACGAAGCGCGACGAGCTCGACCAGTCCCAGCTCCGCCTTCTCGCCCTGCGGGAGGACGGCGAGGAGCCGGTGGTGTCCTACCGCTTCCAGAAGCGGGTCGAAGTCCACTGGCGCGACACCCTCACCGGCCTCGCGGTGCACAACGGCACGATGGTCTGCAGCCTCCCGGAGTCCGGTGAGCTGCTCTTCATTGCCACGGCTGCCAACGAGGTCCTCGGCACGGCGCCGGTGGAGAAGCCCGGCGGCCTGGCGTTCGATGCCGGGGGAAGGCTCCTGGCCCTGGCGGGCACGGAGCTGCATCGCTACGCCCTTCCCGCAGAGATCGCCGGCCCGTTCCGCCTTCCGGCGCCCGAGGTGCTCGTCCGCGAGGGGCTCGATGATCCGAAGCGCATCGCTCTCGACGAGCGCGGCAGCATCTACGTCAGCGACTGGGGCGCGAGCCATCAGGTGAAGGTGTTCAGCCCTGAGGGGACGCCGCTCCGCACCATCGGCACGGCGGGCGGCCCGAAGGTGGGGGCCTATGACCCGACGCGAATGGCCAGCCCCAAGGGCCTCACCATCACGCCCGACGGGCGCCTCTGGGTCGCCGAGCGCAGCTACACACCCAAGCGCGTCAGCGTCTGGACGCTGGATGGGAAGTTCGTCCGCGCCTTCTACGGCCCGCCGAGCTACGGCGGCGGCGGCTACCTCGACCCCATGGACAGGACCCGGTTCTACTACGCCAAGAAGGCCCACGGCATCGAGTTCCGCCTCGACTGGAAGAAGGGCGCCTTCGATGTGGCGAGCATCTACTGGCTCCCGGGCCCCGGGGACCTGCAGATAGGCAGCGCCGAGCGTGCGCCGGACTTCAACTACCCGGGCCCGCAGACGCCGATCCACTGCGATGGCCGCCTGTACCTCACCAACGGCGACAACACCCACCCGTATCGCGGCTCCAGCGTCGTCGGCATCTGGCTCCTGCGCGATGACATCGCCGTGCCCGTGGCCGCCGTCGGCATCGCGAACCAGTGGCACGCGCTGTGGGGCGAGGAGCTCCGGGAGCGCCTGCCCGACGGCATCGACCTCAGCGAGAAGCAGCAGTCAGTCCTGTTCGCCTGGTCCGACCTCGACGGCGACGCCCGCGTCCAGCCCAGCGAGCTTACCTTCCGCCCCGGGCACGTCTACAAGGAAGCCATGTACGTGATGCCCGACCTCTCCGTCACGACGACCTTCACCGAGTGCGTCGTGCCGGAGGGCTTCACTGACGGCGGGGCCCCCATCTACGATGCGAGCAAGGCCGCGCCCCTTGCCCCGGGCGCCAGAGACCACGTGAAGTTCAACCCGTGGTCCTGTGGCCAGGTGATCCGCGGCGGGGACGACTGGGTGGTGCTGACGGGGCAGCCCATGCGCGGCTACCGTCGCGGCCGGCAGATGTGGACATACCCGAACTGCTGGACCCAGGGCAAGGGCGCGCCGAAGCCGAGCGCGGGCGGAGAGATCACCAACGCCAAGCGCCTGCTGGGTCTTCCCGTGACTCCCCGCGGCTCGGACATCGGCGAGATCTGGGCCGTCAACGGCTACTTCGGCTGCGTGTACCTCATGAGCACGGACGGCCTCTTCGTGGGCACGCTGTTCCGGGACCAGCGCATCGACCACGAGGTGCCCGCCCGCGCTCGACGGGGCATGGTGCTCAACGATACCACGCTGCTGTCGGAGTGCTTCTGGCCCTCCATCACGCAGACGGCCGACGGTCGTATCTACCTGCACGCCGGCAAGGAGCACTGCGGCATCGTCCGCGTCGAGGGGCTCGAGAGCATTCGGCGACTCGAGGCCGGGTTCATACAAGTCACACCAGAGCTCCTCGCCCAGGCGCGCGCCTATCGCACGCGGCTGGAACAACAGCGCCAGGAGTCCGAGGAGAGCACTACGCTCACGGTCGCGCTCCGCCAGGCGGCGCCCGCGGTGGATGGGCAGCTCGCGGAGTGGGACGGTGCATCGTGGGCGACCATTGACGACAAGACCCAGGCCTCTGTCGCGCTCGCCGGCGACCGGCTCTACGCCGCCTTCCGCAGCGAGTACCGCGGCCTGCTGGACAACACGCCCGAGTCGGTGGAGACGCTGTTCAAGTCCGGGGGCGCGCTCGACCTGATGGTAGCCACGGACGCAGGCGCGGCCCCGGGGCGCAGGGCCGCGACGGCGGGCGACATCCGCCTGCTCGTGGCGACGGCCGACCGGGCCACGACCGCCGCGCTCTACCGCGCCGTCGTGCCGGGCACGCGGGAGCCCGTGATGTACACCTCACCCGTCGGCGACGCCCAGATTGACCGTGTGGAGGACGTGAGCGCGGAGGTGAAGCTGGCGAGTGGCTCGACCACGGTGGAGCAGCGCGGCCGAAGGACCAGATACTACACGTATGAGCTGTCCGTGCCGCTGGCCGTCCTGGGTCTGGCGGCCCAGCCGGGGACAGTCCTTCGGGGCGACATCGGCATCCTCCGCGGGAGCGCGGGGCAGACGGTGGAGCGCATCTACTGGCACAACAAGGCCACCGGCCTCACGGCCGACCTGCCGAGCGAGGCGCGCCTTACACCGCAGCTCTGGGGCCAATGGCGCTTCACGGCATCCCCATGAGGCCACTCCCGCAGAACGAATACCTCCTGCACGCAAGACACGCTCACAGCCCCGACTCGACCAGCTTCACCATCTCTTCGCCCGCCAGCAGCAGCAATCCCATGGCATACTCGTGCGTCATCTCCGCGGTCGCCGGCGCCGGCGACGCACCCGTCGGCTGCACGAAGCCGAGCTTCCCGTCCGGATGCACGTGGCGGACGAGACCGCGCCACCCCCGCATCACCACGGGCAGATAGGTCGGACGGTCGA
>JASFTE010000421.1:0-4955 GCA_050114035.1 Armatimonadota bacterium
GATGGCCTTCAGATGCGTCTCGCCCCACGTGCCTACGCCGATGATGCCAAACTTGTACTGAGCCATTGGTGTGTCCCTCCCGCCGACGGGCGTTCCGGTCGGCACACGCGCTGTCGCCTATGGGCACTGCCCCTTCGCTGCCCGGCCCCGCGCCACCTCTGCCAGAGGCCCGTCACACGTGCCCCATGTGCACTCGGGCGACGAAGACCCACGCCCACCGCATCGCCAGCGCGGCCACGATGGGGATGAGTATGCCGGCGATGACGCCTACGAGCCCGAGCCACCGGCGGTCCACCTCCCCGTGGTCGAGGTGGAGAGCCAACGCCCCGGCCCCGGCGCCCCAGAGCGAGATGGCAATGGCAGCCATGACAATGCCCCGGCACAGCATGCCGTCTATGTCCAGTGCGCTGCCCGAGGCGAGGGGCGCCAGCAGCCCACGGGCGCCGCCGGCCAAGGCGTGAAACAGGGGGGCTCTGACGACCCAGTACGCGGCGAAGGCCAGGACCAGGAGGGCAATGGCGACGGCGACGACGGACGCCAACGCCAGGCGGCTTCCCGGCCCCGTCGGCAATGCCGGCGACGCCGCGTCCACCTCGATGTCATGCTGCACGTCCAGTGAACTGTCACCTGCCCAACAGCCGACTTGGCCCCGTATCGGGCACATGATAGTCCAATGTCCCTCCCGGGGGCAAGGCTGCAGCCCCTGCGCGCCACGCGGTGCCAGTCCGGCGCATGCAGGAAGGGGCACCCGCCCGGGAGAACGAGCGGCGGGTCGCGGATACGTGCCCGCCAATCAGCCTGACGAAGGAGCATCCGCGTAGTGCTGCCAACAACGAAGATCGGCGATCTCGAGGTTACTCGGCTCATCATCGGGGGGAATCCCTTCTCCGGCCACTCGCACATGTCTGCCGAGCGGACGAAGGAGATGGTGGACTACCACACCGTGGACCGGATCAAGCAGACGCTGCGGGAAGCGGAGCAGGCGGGGATCAACGCGTGCGTGGGCCGCGCGGACAATCACGTCATGCGCCTGCTCAATGAGTACTGGAACGAGGGCGGCGGGATCTCCTGGATCGCGCAGACGGCTCCGGAGCGCGCGTCGGTGCCGGCGAACGTGGATCAGGCGGCCGCCATCGGCGCCAAGGCGTGCTTCCTGCACGGCGGCATGATCGACAACATGTACCGCGCCGGGCGATTGGCGGAGGCCCGGGAGTGGATACAGCACATCAAGGACAAGGGCATACCCGCCGGCCTGGCGAGCCACGACCCGGAGATACTGCGGGCCGCGGAGGAAATGGAGCTCGGGGCGGAGTTCTACATGACGTGCTTCTACAACGTCTACCTGCACGGCGAGGTGTACCGCGACGAGGACCGGGACGGGATGACGGACCTGGTGCGGCAACTCGACAAGGTCTGCCTGGCCTATAAGATCCTGGCCGCCGGTCGGAGGGATCCCGAGGAGGCCTTCGAGTACGCGTACGGCAGCATCAAGCCCGCGGACGCCGTCGTGGTCGGCATCTACACGAAGCACCAGCCGACGCAGATCGCCGATGACGTGGCGCTGGCGCTGCGATTCATGTCCGCGGAGGCGCCGGCTCGCACCGGCGGGCAGTAGCGGGTCGGCTCTGCCTCCGGCACCCGCCCCTCGTGCATCACTCCATATCGAATTGCGCGATGTCGCACCAGTGTCCGTCTCCGAGGACGTAGTCCAGCTCCCACTGCAGCAGCTTCCGGTGTTCCTCCTCCATTTCCGCGAGCTGCTCATACATGGCCCGCGTCTCGGCCTCCGGCGACTCCTGGGCCATTCTGCTGTAGAAGGCGGTGGCGTTCGCCTCTGAGGCGACGGCGACCCGGAGCGCATCGGCGTCGCCCGCGCCCTCGGCGATCTGCCACGCATCGCGGAGTGCCGGGAAGATGCCCGACGCGGCCACGGCAGCGTCCGGATCAGTGGCGCCCTCCGGCGGCTCCGGTTCCCGCACGCGGGCGGCGCGCACACGCGCCAGCTCGGTCTCCAGCAGCCGCTTGTGGTCGGTCTCTTCGCGTGCGAGCTGCCGGAAGATCTTCTTCCCCATTGGGTCCTTCGTTGCGGCCGCGACCCTCATGTAGAACGCACGGCCGTTGTGCTCGAGCTGCAGAGCGAACTTCAGCGCCCCCATGGGGTCCGGAGCTGGCGCTTGCATGGGAATCGTGCCCCCTGGCGCAGCGTAGTGGGCCGATTATACCACACCCGAGTCCAGGCAGGCCATGGTGCATCTGCCCCCTCGACAGTCGCGCGCGATTGCCCAGAGTGTGGTACAATACCTATGGCCTCTCCCGCGAGGCCCGGCCGCATATGTGAAACAGCGGGCTTGCGGCGCTGTCTAACGCGTTGACGCAGCGGCGTAAGCGTGCTATGCTTTGCCGCTGATAGCAAGGGAGGAGATCTATCGCTGGCGGAGCGGCCGTAGATTCCCTGTGCTTTGTCATCCCCCAATCGGCGACTCCCGGCACCGGAGGGAGGAGTTCCTGCACGCCATGTCGATGGGGCACGGGTGATAGAGCCGGGCGCGCGCGGTGCTGAGACAGAGGCTCGCGAGGGAACAAGGGACACTCACGAGCTGCGGTCTGCGCCTCACGTGACGCCCGGGGAGAGCATCTCTGCCCGCAACGCGACCCGCGGAAGCATCGCAGAGGTGGGCTCTGCCAGTGCCATAGGAGGGCAATCAAGTGAGAAGGATCGCAGTTGTGGTGGGTATTGTCTTGGCCCTGGGCCTGACGACGCCCATCTTTGCAGCAGACATCACGCGAGACGTGCCCTTCACTCATTGGGCCTACGACGCGGTTCAACTCCTGGCACGGGAGGGGATCATCGTAGGCTACCCGGACGAGACCTTCAAGGGCGACCGGGTAATGACGCGCTACGAGTTCGCCATGGCCATCGCCCGGCTGTGGGAGAAGCTCCCCGAGCTCGGGGCCAAGGGAGAGAAGGGTGACACTGGCGACCCGGGCGCGCCCGGTCCGCAGGGCGCAGCCGGCGACCCGGGCGCAAAGGGCGCCACGGGCGACACCGGCCCGCCGGGGCAGAAGGGTGACAAGGGCGACCCCGGCGAAGGCCCGAGTGCTGACGAGATCCAGGCCATTTGCCAGAAGCTCGTCGACGAGTTCAGGGACGACATCGAGCAGATCAAGGCCGACCTTGAGCGGACGGGCACACAGCTCGATGACCTTGACACCCGCGTGACCGCTCTGGAGGAGCATCTCGACGCGCCCCACGCCTACGGCTACCTCAATTATCGCCTGGGGCTCGTGGGCGACGCGCTGTTTACTGCCGCAAGCAGTACGTTCGGCGGCGACTTCGACACGCTGAGTGCTGGTGTCGGCATCGAGGGCGAGGTGCTGGACGGCGTCCACGGGAGGGCCAGCGCCAAGTTCCACGATGCTGCGAGCACGGACTCGCTTGTCGAGGTGCGTGGCACCGACGCCACTATCTGGCTGGACGAGGCGTGGGTAGCCTTCGAGACCGACATGGTGCGCCCGACGCAGTGGACGGTCGGGCGGCAGTTCTACGCGCAGGGGCCTGTCGGGCTACTGGTTGACACCTCGCGCCTGTCGGTACAGGGCTCGTCGCTGTACCAGCAGCGGGGCGACCTCGGATTCCAGGCCATCTTCGGGATGGCGATGTATGACGCCTTCGATGTGCGCTGGGGGCAGCATCCGGAGTACTTCCATCAGGGTCTGGCCCGGCGCGATCTGATGCACGGCGATGGCCTCGTTGCCGCGCGTCTGCATTGGGACATTTGCGACGAGTGGGGCGTCGGTGGCAACTACCTCGTCACAGGCTTGGGCGAAGAGGACGGATGGAGCGTGGATCTTGAGGGCAAGCTCTTCGGCCGCAAGGTCGTGGGGGAGTATGCCCGCCTGCTGGAGGATACCTTCGGGTACGAGGAGGGGGATCCGCATCTGCATCAGATCCTCAACGACTCGTTCTTCTCGCCCAGCCGCTACCGCGATGGTGACGCGGTCTACGTGGGCTACGAGCTGTGGAACAAGGGCAGCCTCAACTTCACCGGCTACTGGTCGAAGGTGGACTTCGGGTTCAACCCCTTCTACAGCGCGGTGAATCCGTACTACGAGTTGCTGAAGCCTCGGTTCCGCACATCCGGCATCGCGGTGTGCAACACGGGCTATGCCTGGGAGCGCTGGCTGAACAACCCGGTCATGGCCCCGAACCTCGAGGCCGTCGGCGGCTACCTGAACTTCGACGTTGGCGAGTCGCCCGTGGAGCTGGGTTACCACAGGCTCCTGAGGCGCGATGTGGCGCCGGCCGCGCTGAAGTTCTTCGAGGATCAGGGCGGATTCCCCCCGTCGAGCGGAGTCGCCGAGCCGACGTATGACCAGCTCTGGTCCGCGCGGCTCTTCACTGAACTGAGCGACGGCCTGAATATGGTGTTCACGTACGCCCACCAGGAGCCGAACGACGAGTTCGCGAGCTCGGGCGCCATACCGCAGACCCTGGGGGGATTCCCGAGCGGTCAGGGGGTCGTCGCCGGTCCGCTGGTGTACGGGCCGGTGGACCAGCTCGTGGAACCGGTCGACCTTGACGAGCTGGACCTGTTCATGGCGTCGCTGGAGATGGTCTTCTGAGCGCGTCATGAAGCATCTGTAAGCGTGGAAGCGTCCTCGGCAAGTCAGCAAGGGCGCTTCCCCGTCCGGGGCCCCCGGTGGAGCCGGAGGCCCCGGAGGGGGAGGACCGGACTCACAACCGGACACGGGACTTCACCTGAGACGCTTGAGCAGTGGCATTGTCGTGGTGCTTTATCATCCCTGCATCGGCTAATCCGGGCCCGGAGGGGAGGACCTCCTACAGGCCGCGCCGAGGGGATTACGGATGATAGAGCTGGGCGGAGCTACGGTGTTGCGGGGAGGGCTCGCGAGGAAACACAGGACACTCACGAGCGCCCTGCTGCACACGATGC
>JASFTE010000422.1:0-4954 GCA_050114035.1 Armatimonadota bacterium
GAAGGGCGATGGTCGATGTCCGGGACGTCCCGGTCCGGGCGGTGACAAGCGGGCCGTGGCATCATTCGTTCGGGTACTACGACAAGACGCCGTGGGATTCGACGGGGAGATACCTCTGACGCGTGGACCGACACTGGGTCCGCCTCCGTCGGATCTGGTGAGCATGTGCTCCGGCCTGCAGCACGTGCTGTTCGCAGCCATGAGGCGCGACCATGGCTCAATACCAGAAGCGCTGGTCCACATGGTCCGCCGTGTGCCATGTCTTGTAGATGGCGCAGTCGCTGCACGCCTCAGGCCCGGGCGGCTCTGAGATGTCGAGACAGACCCTCTTGACGAGCGGGCAGAACCACGCACGCCGGAACAGGTGTCCCGGCATAGCGATCTCGATGGAGGGCGCCTCCCCCGCCGCCTGCTGGGGGACCGGCGACTTTGCCTGGACGTTTTTCACCTCGGTGGCCATTCGTCTCGCCTCCGTTGGTATGGTGAGGGGATCGAGGGCTTCGTCCCGATCCTGCTCGCGGCTGATGCGTGCTATGCCGCCTCATCCGCATGTGTAGTATCCCAGAGATCGAGGGGGGCGTAACTCGTGGATGTCCACGTTGTGGGAGGCCACATTGTGGCAAACCACAAGGCGCAGGGAGGGGGTGACGGGGACCGCGCACGGCAGAAAGGCAATGGGCCCCACGGGGCCGTGAGGGCAGCGGGCGAGGCCATGTAACGTGCGGAGGGCGAACTACTGGTCGGAGGAGACAATGCCCCTGCGGATGGCGTATCGTACGAGACCGGCTTGGTCGGTGAGCTCGAGCTTGCGCATGATGTGAGCCCGGTGCTCTTCGACGGTACGGACGGCGATGGAGAGGATGCGGGCGATCTGCTTGTTGGGGTGGCCCTCGGCCACCAACTGCAGCACCTCCCGCTCTCGCGGCGTGAGGGGATCATATACGTCGTCGCCGTCCTGCTTTGCCGCGCGGGCCAAGTGCTCCCGAACGGCCTCCCCATCGGTGGCGGGACTCAGGTACGGCTCCGTCAGGCGAGCGCTCTGGATGGCGTCGATCAGCTCTGCGTCGGCATCCTCCTTGCGCACGTAGCCGCAGGCGCCCGCTTGGAGTGCGTGCACGACGTGTTCGATATCCGTGTACATGCTCAGTACCAGCACTCGGACATCGGGATGTCGGCTGGCGATCTGCCGCGTCGCCTCGAGCCCATTCAGTTGCGGCATGGCGATGTCCATGATGACGATATCCGGCTGCAGCTCGTCCACGAGCCGCACTGCCTCACGACCATCGCTCGCCTCGCCGACGACCTCTACATCGGGGTGTGCGTTGAGGATGGAACACAGCCCCTGCCGAACGATGGTGTGGTCGTCAGCTACCACGACCTTGACTTCCCCCATGCCCACTACTCCTCGCCGATGGGGATCTGCACCTGGATTGTCGTTCCTTCGCCCGGGGCTGACTGGACCTGGCAATCCCCGCCAAGCTCTTGTGCGCGGTGTGCCATACTCAGTAGCCCAAGGCCAGCCCCGGGGGCTGCTTCTTCGGAGAGGGCGCGGAGGTCCATTCCTCGTCCGTCGTCCCGTACGAGCAACGTGACCATGGGCTCCTCGCGTGTGAGCTCGATCCGCACGTGACTGGCATCCGCATGCCTGGCGATGTTGGTGAGGGCCTCTTGCGCGATGCGGTACAGGGCGGTCTCGACGCGGGGCGGGAGGCGGCCCTCCATGTTGCGCTCCTCGACGGTCACCTCCGCCGGCAACGCATCGCTGTAGTGTCTCGCGGACGAGCGCAGTGCCGGGACGAGGCCCAAGTCGTCCAAGGCGGGCGGACGCAGGTCACGGGCGAGGCGGCGAACCTGCTCGAGGGTCTCGGCGGTGAGGCGCTGAGCCGAGTGGAGGCGATCGCCGACGATGCCCCCCCTGTCGCCGGCGACGGCGGCTGCGGCGCTCAGATCGAGCTTGACGGCCGTAAGCGCTTGTCCCAGACCGTCGTGGAGCTCGCGGGCGATGCGTCCCCGCTCCTCCTCCTGCGCCTCCACAACTCGGGCCGATAGCGCCTCCACCCGCTTGCTGCGCGCCTCCATCTCCCGCAGGAGTGATGCCCTGCGTACGAGGTCGTGGAAGGCATTGCTCACGCTCGTCAGCTCATCGTGGAAGAACGCTGGACGCGCATCAGCGGGCATCTCACCTTCGGCCACGGCCTCTACGGCCCGTCGGAGGCCGGCGATAGGTCGCGTAATGGAGAGCGACAGAGCAACGCCGAGCAGGATGGCGAAGGCGCCCACGGCGACGACGAGCACGGTCGTTCGCCGCTGGGTGCGGTCGCTGGCACTCCTCGCACTCTGGGCCACGTCCGTCGCGCGCCCTTCGGCAGCGGCAACGGACACCTCGAGCGTCGCGACAGCCGCGGCGGCCTTCCCGCGCATCACAGCGTCGGCCGCGGCGACTGCACCGGCGACGTCACCCTCTCGGCGCAGAGCAGTGGCGCGACTGAAAGCCTCGCGAAGGTCGCGTACCTGCCTGTCCAGTGTCTGGACGACCTCGCTCTCCTTGGGGCTCATGGGAGCAGCTGCCATTTGGGCAAGGTGCAGGTCAACCTGCTCTGCATGCTGCTGGGCGAGACGCAGGTACTGCTCCTCGCCGCGCAGCACATAGTTCTTCTGCGCCTTCACCTCCTCCAGGAGGTCGCCTCTCGCACACATGGCCTTGACGGCCCAGGATAGTTGGCCGACCGCCTCTGCGTACCGTTCCTGAACACGGGACAGGCCGCTGATGCCGATGCCATCGAGGATCACGATTAGCAGGCATACAATGGCAAAGCCGCCGGTGAGCCGCGCGGCGACGCCGAGGTTTCGCAGCCTCGCTCTCATGGGAGCCTCACACCTCGCGCGCGGGACATGTGCGCGCTATGCCAGGATGCTGTGGGCGTAGGCGAGCTTGCGTTTGATGTCGAGATTGTGCGGGCAGGCGCGCGCGCACGCGCCGCAGTCTCCGCAGGACGCGTACGTCGTGGCCGAGACGCGCCGGCGATAGCTCCGCCGGGCGCGGTGCACCTTGCCGTGCTCGTCGTGATACATGACGCAGCGCAGGATGTCGGGGATCGGCACGTTGGCCGGGCAGGCGCGCCGGCACGTGCCGCACATGCGGCACACGTGGGCCGACATCTGCAGCACGTGCTCGCGGAGCATGGCCTGCTCCTCGGCCGTGAGCGTTGTGCCGACGACGGCGAGGTTCTCCTTCAGGATGTCGAAGCTGAGCAACTCCGACAGGCAGGACGAGACCTCCTCGCGATCCAACACCCACTTGAGCTTCGCCTGCGGCAGCGTCGTTGGGGACGCCCCTGGCGTTGCCTCGCCGGCCTGCCACTTCTCCAGATTCTGCATCGCGCCGCCGGCCATGCTCTTCATGGCTACGATACCGACGTCGTGCTCCATCGCCAGGTCGAGCACGGGCTGCCGCCCGCTGTCCTTGAGCCAGTCGTCGTGCAGCTCGTCCGCCTGCTCGTTCGCCCCGAGCCTGTCGCGTGTGAAGGGATTGAGCGCGAGCAGCACGACGTCGTAATGGCCACTCTCAATGATGGGCGGGAGGTTGTTCGCGGGATCGTCGTGGCACGAGAGGCCGACGAAGCGGATCTTGCCGTCTTCCTTGAGCTGCTGGAAGGCCGCGAGGACGTCGTCGTTGAGGCACGTTTCGGCGCTCCCATTGTGCACGCACATGATGTCGATGTAGTCGCTCTGGAGGCGCTCGAGGGCTGCCTCCACGGCCTCGATGCTCTGCGCCTTTATGTTCTCGTCGAAGCGCTGCGGGTGGAACTTGGTGCTGACGATGACCTGGTCGCGGCGGTCCTTGATCACTTGGCCGATGGTGCGCTCGCCCTCCCCTCGGCCGTACGAAGCGGAGCTGTCGCAGTAGTTGACGCCGCGGTCCAGGGCCACGGTGAAGATGCTCGGCTCCGGGCTCGGGCTCCCGCCGACGCTGATCTCCGAGACCATCAGCTCCGTCCGGCCGAGCCGCCGGTAGACCATCCCGTTCTTCGTGATGCGCTTAGGCTTCGTCTCCTCTTGCGCCCAGAGTGTGGATGGGACCCCGGAGGCGCCGAGGGCCACAGCGCCCATCGCGCCTCGCGCGAGGAACTCACGGCGATCTAGTGCCCGCGGCTTCCGCTTGGGCATGTTCATATCTCTCCCCGACAGCTGGTTTCATAGCCTCCTTGCTGTCGACGCTGTGGGGCGCGGGAGGGGCTATGAAACCAGTTGTAGTGCATTGCGCCCGCTTGTGCTACGCGGTCCCTTCCGTCCGCAGGAGCAGCGTTCCTGCCAAGGACGACCTGGGTACAACACGGAAGTGGGGGCCATGTACCACTCCCGGAGGTGCTCTGCTGCCATGATACGGCATCTGCTCATGCTCCCCTCGATCTGTGCTTTCGGATTGGCCTGCGTCTGCCCGGCCGTCGCCCAGGCACCCCAGCCCGTCTTCGGCTGGCAATTCCACACCCACGACATGGCGTATCTGCGCAGGGCAATCGACCGGGCGGCCGAGGATGGCGTCAACCACGTCCAGCTCTCCCACGGGATCATCGACGACATCGAAGACCTGTTCGAGCACGAGGGGCTCGCAGCGGACATCGAGGAACTGGCCACGCGCGCCCACGGGCACGGGATGAAGGTGTTCGTCTGGACCCACGAGCTGGAGGCGGTGCCGGACGGGCTGAAGTCCGACGGCAAGGTCAATCTCGACGGCCCGGCTCTGTGGCGCTGGCTGCGCGGCAAGTACGAGCGCGCCTTCGACCTCGTCCCGAGCATTGACGGCGTGATCCTCACCTTCCACGAGACGGATGCGTCGGTGTACGACGACGGCGATGTGCGGTCCTCGCTACCGCGGCCCGACCGGGTGACGAAGCTCGTGGACGCGATGCACGACGTCTGCGCGAGCCGGGGGAAGGCGCTCTTCGTGCGGACG
>JASFTE010000423.1:0-4948 GCA_050114035.1 Armatimonadota bacterium
ATGTTGCCCGGGTAGTCCAGCTCGGACTCAATCCTCTCCGCCATTCCCTTGGCCAGCCGCACGGCCCCGAGGTCGTCCACTCTCTCGGGGCGCACGATGACGCGCACCTCGCGCCCGGCCGATATGGCGAAGGACTTCTCGACGCCGTCGAAGGACTCGGCGATGTGCTCGAGGCCCTCGAGCCGCTTGATGTACGTCTCCAGCGTCTCGCGCCGCGCGCCGGGCCGTGAAGCGGAGATGGCGTCGGCCACGTGCACGAGGACGGCCTCGACGGTCTGCGGCTCCGGGTCCAGGTGATGCGCCTCGATGCAGTGGCACACCTCCGGGCTCTCGCGCTTCCGACGGGCGATGTCCACGCCGAGGGTGGCGTGCGGCCCGTCCACCTCGAAGTCCATTGCCTTGCCGATGTCGTGCAGCAGCCCGCCGCGGCGGGCAATGGCCACGTTGACGCCCAGCTCGGCGGCCATGGCTCCCGCCAGGTGGGCCACTTCGATGGAGTGGTTCAGGACGTTCTGCCCGTAGCTGGTGCGGTACTGCAGCTTCCCGAGCAGCGTCATGAGATCCCCATGCAGCCGACCGACGCGAGTCTCCACGACGGCTCGGTCGGCGGCCTCGCGGATCTGCTCGTCGATGCGGCGCCGGCACTTGTTGACGGTCTCCTCGATGCGGCCCGGATGGATGCGCCCGTCGCTGACGAGTGCCTCAAGGGCGCTCCGGGCCACCTCGCGCCGGATCGGATCGAAGCCCGATATGACCACTGCCTCCGGGGTGTCGTCCACGATGACATCCACGCCCGTGAGCTGCTCGAAGGCACGGATGTTGCGGCCCTCGCGGCCGATGATGCGCCCCTTCATGTCATCGCCCGGCAGGGGCACCACGGACACGGTGCTTTCCGTCGTCTGATCCACGGCGCAGCGCTGAATTGCCAGCGTGACGATCTTGGCCGCGCGCCGGTCGGCTTCCCGCTTCGTCTCCTCCTCGACTTTGGCCACCAGCGCCGCCGTCTCGTCGCGAATCTCCTGCTCGATGGCCGATAGCAGGACTTTCTTGGCATCCTCGGCGGTGAGGCCCGAGATTCGCTGCAGCTCCTGCTTCTGCTCCTCCAGAGCGTTGGCGATGACCTTCTCCTTCTCGCCGACAGATTGGGCCCTCTTGTTGAGCTCTGCGTTCGTGCGCTCCTGCTCGCTGTGCCTCTGATCGACGTTCTCCTCGCGCTTTGCCAGGCGCCGTTCCAGGCGTCCCAGTTCATTCCGACGGCCGCGCATCTCCCGCTCCACGTCATCGCGGAGCTGGAGACTGGCCTCCTTGGCTTCGAGAAGCGCCTCCTTCTTCACCGCCTCGGCCTGTTGCTGCGCGGCCTCGACCCGTTCCCGTGCCTCCTTGCGGCTGCTATCCCGCTCTCGCCGCGCATCCCGCGCGGCCATTACGCCGTACAGCACGAAGAAGATGGCCAACGCCAGAGCGACGATCCCTGCGACTCCAAAGAACTCTTGCAACGTCATTTATGTCATCCACCTCCGTTGGTCGCCAAGGAGCGTCGGCCCCCACGCGTCCTCGCTGCACGGTGGAGTGTGGATGAAGGCGAGGGCTCAGACCGTCGTGACCGCGATCTGCCACGACCGCTGATCGGGCCCTCGTGCCGTGCAGCGCGCCGATGGGGCGACGCCGTAGTATGCTGTAGCCCGCCGGGAAGGGCGTGCGTGGGATGGAGTGCCCGCAAGTGGGGGCATGCGGCTCCACCGGATAACGGGTATCGGAGCACATCGGCAGTTACACTCCGCTCCCTGCGCCGCCGGGGAGGACGTCAACACATCGCCGCTTACTGCTCGGGCGACGCCACGTCCTCGTCCATGTCGATCTCCGGCATTGCGCGGGCCACAGTCTCGTGTATGACCTCGTAATCGAATCCCCGCCGTTGCAGCAGAGCGACGAGCCTGCTGCGCGCCGTGCGTGCGTCCAACTTGGCGAGGCGAGGCAGCCGTCGCTGGATCACTTCGGCCGCCAGAGCCGTCTCGTCCACGCCCTGAAAGCACTCGTCCAGGACCTCGTCAATCGTCTCCGCTGCAACGCCCTTGCGCCGCAGCTGGACGCCCAATGCGCGCCTTCCGGCGGGCCGGTGCGCCATGCGTGCCCGGGCGAAGTCCACCGCGTATTGCCTGTCGTCCAGGTAGCCCAGCTCCGCCACGCGCTCCAGTACCGCGGCCACCGCTTCCTGTGCGAAGCCCTTCTGGCGCAGGCGACCGCTGAGCTCCCTCGCGGTCCGGTCGCGTATGGCGAGCAGAGCGAAGGCAGCTTCCACGCCCGCCCGTCGCTCGGCTGCCGCCGCCGATTGGAGCAACTCCTCAACGTCCACGGTAGCGCCGGGCTCTATGCCGAGTGCATCGAGCGCCCGGCGATGGACCGTGAGGCGCTCTACACCGTCCACCCAGATGGTCACGCGACGCGACCTGGGCCCCCGGGGCTCGATGGCGCTGACGCGGCCCCGTGAAGGCATTACCACCTCCCTCCCGTGGCGCTGCGCCCGGGCTCGGCTTCCACCCGGAGCACCGCGTGCCCGCGGCCGGTGAGGCCGTCAGGCATCCTCATCGGGTCCTTCTTCTTCGGCCGGCTCCGGAGCGGGCGCCAGTCCGGCCCTCTCGCGGATCTCGGCCTCGATACGCGCCGCCAGCTCGGGGTTAGTCCTCAGGTACTCCCGGGCGTTGTCACGTCCCTGGCCGAGCCGCTCGTCGTCGTAGCTGAACCAGGTGCCCGCTTTCTCCACTAGCCCGAACTCGACTCCCTCATCCAGCAGGCACCCCTCGGCCGATATACCCTCGCCGTATATGATGTCAAACTCGCACCGTTTGAATGGCGGAGCGACCTTGTTCTTGGCCGCTTTGACGCTGACCCGGTTGCCGATGATGTCGGCGCCCCGTTTGAGCGACTCTTTGCGCCGGACCTCCAGGCGCACCGTGGACTGGAATTTCAACGCACGGCCGCCGGGAGTGGTTTCGGGGTTGCCGAACATCACGCCGATCTTCTCCCTGATCTGGTTGATGAATATGGCCAGCGTGTTGGACCGGGACACGGCGCCGGCGAGCTTCCTGAGCGCCTGTGACATGAGGCGCGCCTGCAGGCCCACGTGGGCGTCGCCGACATCGCCGGCCAACTCGGCGGCCGGCAGCATCGCGGCCACGGAGTCCAGCGCGAAGGCGTCCAGTGCGCCGCTGGCCACGAGCACGTCGGCTATCTCGAGCGCCTGCTCGGCGGTGTCGGGCTGCGACACCAGCAGCTCGTCCAGGTTCAGCCCGATGCGCTGGGCGTATTCCCTCGGGAAGGCGTGCTCGGCATCGATGAAGGCGACCGCGCCGCCGTGCTTCTGCGCCTCCGCCAGAGCATGCAGCGCAATGGTCGTCTTCCCGCTCGCCTCCTGGCCGTAGATCTCCACGATCCGGCCGCGCGGCAGCCCGCCCACGCCGAGGCAGATGTCAAGGCTGAGGGCCCCGGTCGGTATCACCTGGGTCGCGAGCTTGCTGGGCTGTTCGCCGAGGCGCATGATGGCGCCCTCGCCGAACTGCTTCTCGATCTGCGACAATGCGAGATCAAGTGCTTTCTCTCTCTCCATGGTCTTCACCCACCCGCAGTGCAGTGACGTTATCTGCTCCGCCCTATCGGCTCAAGGGCGCCTGGCCCAGAACCGAGTACACGGCTCCGTCCGGTCGCAGCTCGCTGCGCATCAGCGTTACCTCGTCCACGCGGACCGTCCCGAATTCCGTGTCGCCGTGCGCCGCGATGAGCTCCGCGAGAGCACTGACGCCCACGAAGGACTTCACGCGTCCGAGCGTGATGTGAGCGGCAAAGGGGCGCTTCTCCCGGCTGAATCCAAGAGGCGCCAGCTCCCGCTCCACCCCCTGCGCGAGCCGCGCTGACTGCTCGGCGCCGTCGGTCACTCCCGCCCAGACGACCCGGGGCCGCCGCAAGCCCGGGAATGCGCCCAGGCCCTGAACGCGCATCACGAAGGGCTCAATGCCGCCGGCAGCTCGGCCCAGTGCGTCCAGGACGTCAGGAACGCGCTGCTCGGCGATGTCGCCCAGAAACTTCACCGTGACGTGCAGGTTCCCTGCCCGCACCCACCTGGCCCTGGCCCGCGCGGCTTTGAGCTGCTGCTGCGCCTCGGCCAGATGGCGGCGCACGTCCGCTGCGATCCCAACGGCGACGAAACTGCGAACCACGACGCGCTGCCGACCTCCATAGATGTCCTTCGCGGCAGGCGGTCTACAACTCGCCGAGAAGGCGGAGCCGCACCATATCCAGCGCGGCCCGCGAGGTACGCCATTTGATCTGACCGCGAGGTCCGTGGAAGTGGTGCCTCTGGCACAGAACGTCGCCCCCGGTGGCCAGGGCAAGCCACACGAGGCCGACCGGCTTCTCGGGCGTCCCACCCGTCGGGCCGGCGATCCCGGTGGCCGCCACGGCCACGTCGGCTCCGGAGCGCTCCCGCGCGCCCGTCGCCATGGCCCGGGCTACCGGCTCGCTGACGGCCCCATGCTCCTGAATCAGCTCTGGCGCCACGCCCAGCAGCCGCGTCTTCTCGTCATTGCTGTACGTCACGACGGCGCCAAGGAAGTATGCGCTGCTGCCCGAGACGTCCGTTAGCCGGTCGGCAATCAACCCGCCGGTACAGGACTCGGCAGTGGTGATGGTCAGACCGCGCTCAGCCAGCATCCTGCCGAGCACGCCTTCGAGCGTCTCATCGTCCGCCCCGAACACACAGGCGCCCAGCCGCTCGCGGAGCTGCTCCTCCACCCGCGCGATCCTGGCATCCGCCGCCTTCTCGGAGGCGGCCTTTGCTGTGATGCGGAGCTGCACCCCGCCCACGGTGGCGCAGGGAGCGATAGTCGGGTCGGACTGGCTCGCGAGTATGTCCCCGATGCTCTCGGCCAATGCCGATTCGCCCGTGCCGATCAGG
>JASFTE010000424.1:0-4946 GCA_050114035.1 Armatimonadota bacterium
GGCCGACCCCCGGGAGGCCCTCGTTGCCACCGAGCCGCTCGTGGTCTACGTCCGCTATGCCGACGGCGTCGCCCTCTCGCCGGGGCAGTCGTCGCAGCTCGAGGTGCGCCTCGTCAATCCCTCAGAGGGCGCCCTCCACGGGCAGCTCATCGCGCGCGCCCCCGACGGCTGGATCGTCTCAGGTGACGCTCATGCTCCGGATTCCCTGCAGCTCGACCTACCCGCCGGGGACGAGAAAGCAGTGTTGCTCGCGGTGACGCCGCCGGAGGGGATGCGAGTTTACCAGAATCCGCTCGACCTGCGCTTGCAGTTCGGCGGCTTCACGTGGACGGTCACCGCCGGCATGGTCACGACGCTGCCCTGGCGCCGATGGCGTGTCGAGGCCCTCCCGGACGCGTGCCCGCGGATGCCGGATGACGCTGAGCTCGTCGAGGCGCCCGGCCACTACCAGCCGCTGCCGGAGGGGGCGTGCGCGTTCGCGGCCGACGTGAAGGTCCCGTACCCGGCGCTGATCCGGTTCGTGGCGCAGGCGCCGCGGGCGCTGCGCGTGTGGCTGGACGGGGAGCAGATCAACGAGCACGACGGCACGTACTGCGTGCCGGCCATTCATCGGGCGCGGCACACGGGGAGCGACGTGCAGTGCCAGCGCGGGTGGCACGCGCTGACGGTGGCAGTGGGAGATGGGGAAGAGGGGGAGTTGTTTGTGGGGCTCGGAGGGACCAACTGGGACTGGCTGCGGGACGCCGAGTGGCGGGACCCGGCGAGCGAGTAGCCGCGACTCAGCTCAGAACGTGTCGTGCACCAATGTGTGCTGATCCCTCACTGCGCCCTGCGGCGGATCGAAGTCGTCCTCGTAGCGCACCACGTCCGAGACGCGCAGGTCGTCGATGGTGAAGGCGACGGGGCCGCCGATGCGGAGCTCCTCGCCGGTCCAGTCGCGGAGGGGCTGCTTGGGCGGCGACAACATTCTCCCCGTGTTGATCCCGTTGATGAATAGCTCGATCTCTGGCTCGCGCCCGGGGGCTCCGGCGTCCCACGTCATGGCCAGGTGGTACCACTGGCCCGGTTCGGTGACCAAACCCGACTGCCTGGTCCCGCCGAGGCCGAAGTAGGTGCCAATGCGACTGCGCCGGTAGAGGCGCATCTTGCCGCACGAGGCGATGGTGCGGTCGGAGATGTCGTCGGCCGCCCACTGGGGCCGGAACCAGAACTCCAGCGTCCCCCGCCGCGCGTCGATGTTCTCGTAGCGCCCGTTGCCCTGCGCCGGGCCGCGGGGGATCACAAGCGGCTCGCGCGGGTAGATACGCAGGCCCGCGCCCGCGTCTGCGTACGGCCGGGGCACTGGCACCGGCCGCTCAGTCGCACCCACGACAGCCTCGTCGGGGACGAAGAACGACTCCTCCGTGGTCCAGACAGCCGGCGGCACGTTCTCGAACTTGAGGTATGTCTGCTCGACGTCGGGATGCGAAGGGGTCACGAGGAAGCGCCAGAGCTTCCCGCGCTCCCCCGGCGCCGCGTCGAAGGCCCACTGCTTGTAGGCGGCCTGCGGCGAGGAGCCGAATCTCACTTCCTCCTGCTTCCGCACCTTCCCCGTCGGGTCGCACACCGCAAAGGTCACCGGCCGCCGGAGCGCAAGGGTCTTGAAGGCCAGCTTGAAGCGCTGGACGTCGGGCGGAACGTAGAAGTAGTACGCGTCCGCCATCCCAAGGTAGGCGCCCCGCGTGCTGTAGCCGACCTTCGCCAGATCAGTCGCCGCCAGCCGGAGCTTGAAGTGCAGATCGCCCGCGTCCTCGATCTGCACCCGATACGTGCCCGCCGGACCGCCGGGCGCATCGAGAGACACCTTCCCCGCGCGCTGATCCCCGGCGATCCGGACGGGTCCGGAGGCAACCTCGGCACCATCGTGGCCGCGCAGCACCAACCGCGCGCTGGTCGGGTGCCGGGCGAGATGCCGATCGAGGCAGTCCACGGTCACCCCCGAGTAGTACCTGCCGTCGTAGCAGAGCCACTCCGCGGACACGTGGAACGGCTGCTCGCCCTCACGGTGGAGCAGGATGGCACCGCTCGTGAGCGCATCGGCGCGGACGATGGGCTGCACGGGCTCATCCAGCGTCGTCAGCGCCGCCAGGTAGTACGGCATGTAGAGCAGGTGCAGCGTCAGGTAGCAGTAGTCCCACTGCCCGTCGGGCTTCCCGAACCAGAAGGGATCATCGCCCTCCCGCACACACTGCACGAACTCGCGCCGCCAGCGCTCGGCCCAGCGCAGATACGAGGGATCGCCGCTCATGAAGTACGCCATGCTCAGCCCATAGAAGCCGAAGGAGCGCGGGTCGGACTCGTCCCGGCCCACTTTGGCCTGGCGCTGCATGCAGCGCAGGATGAGCTCCCTCATCCGCTCGTCGCCTGTCGTCTGGTAGTATGTGAACATGCCCGGGAGCATGTACACATCGTCGTGCCGGACGACGCCCTCCTCGTCCTGGTTCTCGTAGCAGAACTGGGCCATGCGCTCGGCGATCTCCAGGTAGCGCTCGTCCCACGTGGCGCGGTACAGGGCGATCATGGTGCGCATCGCGCCGCCGGTCATCCGGTGCGCGTAGCGGTGCAGGGACCCTCCCGGCTGCGTGTCCTTCCAGAGGTAGAACTCGGCCTCTTCCTGCAGCACGTCCCACGCGCGCCGGTAGCCCGTCAGGTAGTAGCAGAGGAGCAGATGGTCCACGTGCGAGTCGCAGCCGATGTCGTAGATGTTGCCCGCGTAGTGGAGGATGCCCCCGTTCCCGCCGAACCGGCCGCCGCCGCGCTTCCCCAGCTCCTCGCTTGTGAGGTGGGCCATGTCGATGTCCATGACGTGCCGCGCGTTGTCCACACCCCACTGGAGGTGCCGCCGCTCGCCGGTCCGGAGGAACTGCACCCACGGCATCACCGGATGCCCGTAGAACCGCGACGCGAACCGCCGCCACGGCTGAGGCAGCCAGCGCCCGGCCTCCTCATCCAGGCGCAGGTTGTAGTTCACGTCGCCGTAGTCGATCATCCCGTAGTTGCCGAGATGCTCCCGCAGCCACTCGAACCGGGTCATGGCCGCGTCCATCTTGCGCTCGACGTCCGGGAAGCTCTCTCGGTCGCGGGGATGCACGGGGCCCATGACGCCCGAACGGCACATCCACTCCGGCGTCGGAGCCACGATTACCGGTTCGTCCAGCGTGCGGCATAGAGCCGGCCCGGCGCTTCGGTCCGGACCGTGGAAGTACAGCAGCAGCTCGTTGGTCTTGGCGAGCCCGTAGGCCTGGTCGTACTTGTCCAAGCCTCCCTCGTACCAGTTCTGCCAATAGACCTTGTCCCAGGCCTTGTAGAGCTCGGCGCCGAGGACGGCCTTGGCGTCGAAGTCCAGGGGACGATCATGATGCGCCGGCCACAGGTGGGCGATGATCTGGCCGTCACGCACCTCGAGCTCCTTCGGATGCTCCTGCCACATGTGCCGCAGGCCCACCGTCAGGCCGCGCTCCGCGTCCGAGAGGTCCACCCACCCGGCGGCCCTCTCGCCCGTGGCCAGCTCTGTCCCGTCCCCCGCTTTCAGGCTGAAGCGATCGGCCGTGCCCTGCACCAGATACGGCGATCCCGTCACTTGCCGCGTCTCGCCCGGCCCGAGCCCGAAGGTGGCCCTGGCGGCGGCATTCACGTTGACGGCAACAGGGATGGCGATATCGGTGAGGCGCGTTCGCTCCGTGTCATAGCCCACGACGAACGTGTGCTCCACGCGGACGAAGCTATAGCCGGCGCAGGCGTGGAGGCGGGCGATGTGCTGGCAGAGCCTGCCGTCGCCCGACGCGTACCAGCCTTCGATCTTCAGGATGGCGTGCAGGGGACCGGCCTGCTCGAGCGTCACGGTGTGATCAACCTCCGGCGCGAGCCGATGGCTGTCACCCCGGTCGTCCCTCACGTACGGCGTGCCGCTCGCCCGCCGGGCGACGATGTTCTCGCTCTCCGCGAACGCCCCGTCGCCGTCCGCATCGAGCCAGGCGGCATCGATCAAGCGCGGCGACCGACGGCTGACCACGAAGCGCAGCGGGCCGGTCGTCACTGTGACTTCGGCCGGCGCATCTTCGACCCGGATGCCGGGCGCGACCGGTTGCGGCCCGACCTGGGCACCGTACTCCAGCACATATTGCGCACCCGGGCGCACCGGCGCGTCCACAAGGACCCACTTCACATCGCCGTCCGGCCGCTGCCACGTCGCCGTCCGGCGGATCACGGCCGGGATCTCCCGCTCGTTCTCCAGCAGGCGCACCTGCGTCGCCGACGCCAGGGCGCCACGCGGGAAGGGCACGCCGAAGGTGGCCGGGTACTCACGCAGCTTCGTTCGCTCGGGGAAGCCAGGTATGAGCGGCATGGACTCTCGGCCGGCGTTGCGACGGGCGAGGGAGAACCGCGAGAGATAGCCTTCGGTCGGCTCGAGGGGCTGGCCCTCAAGAGCCGAAGCCGTACATAGGATGATGACGGCGGTCACGCACCGCATCGAGGCACCTCCCCGGCAGCGAAGGGTGGGCAAGATGATCTGCTGGTCTCTGTTCGTGGACGGTGCGCGGGCTCCTGCATGGGGCGGGCCGGGAGGAGACTCCACCAGGAAGGCAACCGCGGGAGCCCTGCGCTCGTGCCGACCGTGCCGCGGTCGGCCCCCCCGTGTCCAAGGTTCGCGGGGTCAAGAGGTCAAGCGGTCGCCTGCGTTTGTGGCCAAGGGTCCCTTGCGCATCGCTCGCCAATGTGGTATAAGTCCAGGTTCGCGCGTGGCTTCGTGGGAAACACTCCTCTGGACGTTTCTGGGTCGATGCGGGCTAGTGGGCGGGGGCCGACTAGCACGCGCGCGAGGTGACGGCATCTGCGGCGCCCGGGCGGCAGATCAGCGCGACACGTGGGCGAGCGCAGCCATGAGGTGAAGATGGCATGGCTTCTGC
>JASFTE010000425.1:0-4945 GCA_050114035.1 Armatimonadota bacterium
GGTTGTCGTCAGGCGCGGTGACCTTGCCCTTCGCGTCGATGCGGGACGGCTGCTTGGAGAGGTCGTCCTCGATGCGAGCGCCGATGAGGCTGTTGCCGCAGCGGAGATGGTGGTCGAGGAAGTCAAGGGCCTGGTCCCTCTGAACAGTGTGGAGCCAGAGGGAGAGCTTGGCCAGCTCCACGGCAAGCCAATTCAGGTCCACGCCGTAGAGACAGTGGCGCGCCACGAGGCGCTTGTAGTAGCCTCGGACGTGGTGGGGCTCTTGGTCAGGAACATCGGGAAGGTTGGGGTCGGTGGCCATAGCGAGGGAGACAGTGTCCGCCGCGCCGACGAGGAAGTGGCCGCTCCCGATGGCCGGATCGAGGATCTTGAGCGAGAGGTAGGGATCGAGCCGGCGCGCGTGGAGGTCGTCGAGCTCGGCGTCGGCGGCTCGGATGCTATCGGGGTTCCGGAGGCGACGGCGCCTCTTCTCTAGGGTTTCGATCTGCTGTGCGATCTGCCTGGTCTGTTCAGCCGCCTGGTCGCAGAGCGGCAGGACGGTGTTCTCGACGATGTAGTCCACGATGTACTTGGGGGTGTAGTAGGAGCCGGTGGCCTTGCGCTCGCCGCGGTCGGTGACGAGGTACACCTCGTCGGCACGGAACTCGCGCGGGGGCTGGCCACGGACCTTCTTGGGTGTGGGGACGTCCGCCTGGGGCACGACGACGGGCGGCTTGCCGCTCTTGCCCGGCTGCTCGATCAGGTCCTGGTCGGCAACGGCGGGCTTGAGCTCGAGGAGGCCCTCGTAGATGGCGCCGAGGTCCTGGACGTCCAGGGTGTCGTAGTCGACGTCTTTCTCGCCCGGCTCGTTCCAGGTGTCCCGCTTGTAGGCGAGCATGTCGATGGCCTCGGCGAGGTGGGAGTCGCCGATGTCCCAGCGTGGTGCGCCCGGGTGTGGGCTGTGGGCTATGGCCGGGAAGCGCTCGTCGGCGAAGAGGCCGCCGTTGTAAGCGGGGATGATCGTGCGGCCGGCCTTGGAGTACCCCGCGTCGATGAGCCTGAAGAGGTTGAGGAGCTCGTGCCAGAGCGTGACGGCCGCCGGGAGCAGGTCGGGGCCGCCGCGAAGGTGCTTGTTGATGCGCTGCTGCAGCGTCCTGAGACTGTAGGACGTGTAGGCGGGCTCCTCAAGAGGCAGGAGCCCACCGTCCTCGGCGTAGAGGACGAAGAGGAGGCGGTAGAGCAGGATGAGGCAGTGGTCATGGACGTCGCGGAGGGTGTCCTGGTCGCCGCGGTCGAGGGCGTTGGGCGTGTGGTCGAGGAAGCCGTTCATGAGGCGGCGGAGCGCGTCGTAGACGCTCTCCTTGAGGCCGTCGCCCACCTCGGTGGCGTAGTCGATGGTCCCCTGGAAGACGCGCTCGACGAAGCTGGCGCCGTCGACGGGGGCGAAGGCATCGCGGCGGAAGAAGAGGTAGAAGTAGCGGAAGTTCTTCGGGCTGCCATGCTCGAGCAGCTCGACGAGGTCGACCTCGTAGTAGATGCCGCCGGGGTGGGATTTCTCGCGCTCGTAGAGTCGCCACTGGCGGCCGTTGGTAAGGATGCCCCACCGGACGTTGGCGCGGTAGAGGTAGTTGGTTATCTGGTCGGTGGGGGTCTCGCCGTCGCGCTTCTGGTCGAGCGAGGCGGTCCAGGCCTTCGCGTCGGCGAGCACGGGGACTGAGGCCCAGTAGTCGGTTGTGCCCTTCTTCTTCTGGATGGCGTCCCAGTCGTCATGGGTGAAGAGGAGGGCGTAGTCGGGCGTTCGACGGCAGCCGGCGATAGGCTCCTGGGATTCCCATTCCCAACCGAGGAGCTTGAGGACGGGCTGAATGAACTTGTTCTCGGTCTGGGCCTCCTTGGTGTTGGGGCCGAAGCGTGAGGCCGTCTTCTTGTAGAGCTCGGCAATGGCGGCCATGACGTCGGGGGCGTCGGTGTCCTGCTGCCAGTCGGAGAGGGTGGTGACGCGGCCGTCGGGTTTGATGTAGTGGGGCGCGAAGAGGCCCCGGTTGTTGTGGGTGGGCTCGGTCGCGAAGACGCTCTCTGTGACGTCGTCCTTGGGCTTGGGCATAGCAGTGCTCGGGTTTGTGGTGTGTGATACCTATTCTACGTCCACGACGGAAAGCCCTGCCGGTGTTGGGGGGAAGGAGAAGGCGGGGAGGGCGCGGTGACCCTCCCCCACTGCCCAACGGCACAGGGGAGGGCGCGGTGACCCTCCCCTACTGCCCAACGACACAGGGGAGGGCGCGGTGACCCTCCCCTACTGCCCAACGGCACAGCAACGCCGCTCGGCCTGCGGCCGAAGGGGCCGAGGTAGAGGTCCTCGGCTACAGGAACGGCAAAGGCAGTCGGCCTTCGGCCGAAGGGCGGGGCACGGAGTGAGAACGTGCCGTTCTCTCGCCCTACAATAGAGGCCAAACGGGAATCCCGGCGATGGCCTACCAGATCATCGACCGCCTCCAGCGCCGCCTCGCCGTCGCGTACTTCCCCCAGGCTCCACCACCGGCATCCGGTGAAGGCAGTGGTTGGTGGTCAGTGACAGGAGGGGTGAGGGCGGGGATATGGATGCCGTGGTGGTGGGTGTGGGGCGGATTGTCTGGAATTGTGCTTGACGGAGATCCAGTATGGAGTTCGCGGAATTCCCAACACTGCCGGACGGTGGTCACGGAGGGAAGAAAGCCCGGGAGCGGGAACGCCCAAGGTGTAGCTTGACTCTACCACCCATTTGTCCCACAAACGCTGAGGATGAACATGGAGGATAACCAGATGCAAACACCGATGTCGACTCGGACGACGTCACCACGCCTCTTGTTGGCTGTGGCCGTCGTGCTCGCGATGGCGGCGACGGCCGTCGTCGCCGCCCCGGCGGATGAAGCCAAGCAGATCGCTGCTCTGACCGGCTTCCATGGCGGTCTGGTCGTCCACGTCGGTTCCGGCGATGGGCAACTCACGGCGGCGCTGCACTTAGCGGACAACTGCGTCGTGCAGGGACTGGATACCAGGGCGCGGCGAGTCGAGACGGCGCGGGCGGCCATCCGCGAGCTCGGATTGTACGGCCCGGTATCCATCCTGCACTGGCGCGGGAAGACACTACCCTACGTGGACAACCTGGCGACGCTCGTTGTGTGCGAAAACCCGAGGATGGCGCCGGCCGCGGAGCTCCTGCGCGTGGTCCGGCCCCACGGCGCGGTGGTGGTCAAGCGGAACGGGAAGTGGACGGCGACCGTGAAGCCTCAGTTGGCGGGCACTGACGAGTGGCACCAGCACTACCACGGCGCCGACAACAACGCCGTTGCCGAGGACACCGTGGTCGGTCCGCCACGGCGGTACCAGTGGTTGGGCGAGCCCGAGTGGCAGCGTTCACACCTCATGATGCCTTCGATCAACAGCATGGTCTCAGCGAAGGGCAGGCTCTTCACCGTCGAGGACCTCGCGTCGGCCGAGCACCCGGCGTTGCCGGGCAAACAAGCGCTGGTGGCTCGCGACGCCTACAACGGAATCGTTCTCTGGCAAGTCCCCTTCCCCGACTGGCATCCGACCTACCTCCGCAACAAGGAGATGCCCGTGCAACTCCAGCGGCGCGTCGCGGCCGTGGGCGACGTCGTGTACTGCACGCCGGGCTACTCGGCCCCGATCACTGTCTTCGACGCGGCAACCGGCGCCGTGCTCCGCACACTCACGGCGACCGCCGAGACGCGGGAGTTCGTCTACGACCGGGACGTCCTGTTCGTCGTCACGGGCGACCAGGCCGAGTTCTCGGCGGCGCTTCTCGACCCCGCCTCGCGCGGGGCGCTGAAGACAAGCCTCTTCCCGCTCAGCGCATACGGCCCCATACTCAAGCGGCCTGAGAACCCGAGGAACGACCTGCTCGCCGTCGACGTTGAATCGGGCGCCGTCCTCTGGAGGAAATCCGGAGCCGACTTCAGCGGCTATGCGGGGGCCTCGCTCGGGGTTCTCGGCGACCGCGTGGTCTTCGCCGCCGCCGAGGAGCTCGTCTGCCTGGACCGGGGCAGTGGCAAGGCGCTCTGGCGTGTCCCCGCTCCCATCGTTCTGAAGGGACCGGCGGGCATCGCGATCGCGCTGGTGCTTTCCCCGAGCGCCGCATACCTCGCCGATTCTGAGAAGCTCCGCGCCTTCCGTCTCGCCGATGGCGAAGCGCTCTGGTCGCAGCCGGTCACTATCAACCACCACAAGCCGCCGGATGTGTTCGTGGCGAACGGCCTCGTGTGGGCAGCAGCGTACAACGCCTCCAACGGCCGACCCGCACCCCAGTTGGGGCTCCCGCGCCTGGGGGTCAATGGCTTCGACCCCGAGACGGGGAAGCTCGTGAAGCAACTCGACCAGACCATGGCTGGTCCCATGGGACATGACCGCTGCTACCGGAACCGGATCACCACGCGGTACTACATCAACTCGGTCACCGGCGGCAGCGACTTCCTCGACCTGAACGCGCAGTCGGAGTTCCCGAACCCCTGGATCCGCAGCACCTGCGGTGTGGGGCCGCTCCCCTGCAATGGTCTGTACTACGGCGGGCCGCCCTCGTGCGCCTGCGCCAACAGCGTCATGCTCAACGGTCTCAATGCGATGGCGGGAGAACCGGGGCTCACCAGGTCGGACGAGCCCATCAACGTGCGCATGAGGAGCTCCCTCCAGAAGGGTCCTGCCTTCTCGGCCGCCGCCACTGCGGGCACGGAATCAGCGGACGATTGGCCGACCTACCGTCACAACAACGCGCGAACAGGAACGACGGAGAGCGAGCTTCCGCCTGCGCTCGCACAACGCTGGGAGGTCAAGCTCGGCGCCCGCATCAGCGCCCCGACCATCGCCGCGGGCACGGTGTTCGTCGCAGACGTTGACGGTCAGGCCGTCTGCGCCCTGAACGAGGCGGACGGCAAGCTCCGCTGGCGGTTCACGACCGGGGGCCGGGTGGATT
>JASFTE010000426.1:0-4939 GCA_050114035.1 Armatimonadota bacterium
GCCTGCCCTCCGTGCTGCGGATGTCG
Organism: Armatimonadota bacterium; assembly: GCA_050114035.1. Lineage (GTDB taxonomy): Bacteria > Armatimonadota > Zipacnadia > JAUWAU01 > JAUWAU01 > JAUWAU01. The sequence goes on from JASFTE010000426.1 coordinate 27, forward strand.
AGTGCACTGGCGTGGGTTCAGAACTGCGCCACGCATCGCGCGTCACTGCGCAGAATGCAGCTCATCGACTGGGGGCGATTCTGCGCGGCCCGGCCGCGGGCCACTGAGCCACCACGGCTCACTCGCCACGACGCGGGTGGGCCTTTTTCGTTTTATCCGGAGCCCATGTCCGACCCCGAGGAGGCGCTGCCGATGGGAGGCAGAGCATCGTGCCGCGTGTGAAGAGCGACATCGGTCGGGTGCGCGCCGGCGCCGCATCGGTTCTGCTCTGCTTGGGCTTTGTTCTCGTCTTCGCTCGTTCAGTGCAGATCATGATCCTGAGCCGCGACCGCATTCTCCCTCTCGAGCGGATGGTGAATGCCCGTCGGACGGGCCCGTGCGTCCGACCCGGCGACATATTCGACCGCCGGGACGACCCCATCGCCACGAGCGTCGCGCTCTCTTGGGTGTGCGCGGACCCGTCGCTGATCGCCGACGGGGACAGGCCGAATGTGGCTCGCGTGCTTGCCGCCCAACTGGGCCGGCGGCAGGAAGGTATCTTCGCCCAACTCTCGCGGCCGCTGTCGCACGTGGTCCTGGCGAAGGGCGTGCGCCCGCAGGAAGCTCGCGCCGTGGATCGCTTGGGCTTGAAGGGAATCATGGTGGAGCGTGGGTATGCCCGGCTGTATCCCTTGGGAGAGATATTGGGACCGGTGGTGGGTTTCCGCGAAAAGTCCATTCGGCTGACCGGGCTCAGTGGGCTCGAGGCCGCGCTTGATCCCATTCTCATCGGCGCCGCGGACCGTACCTCTGACGCAGAAGGGCGTCTGACGCCCGCGGTGCTCACTGCCGGCCTCCCCGCCGGTCCCCGGGAGCCCTGCAACGTCGTGCTGACACTGGACGCCCGCATTCAGGCGGCCGCCTTCAGGATAATGTCCAAGCACATGGCCGATGCCGGGGCGGAAGCCGCCAGTTGTACGATCATGGACCCCGTGACGGGCGAGATTCTGTCCATGGTGTCACTGCCATCGTTCGATCCCAACACATTCGAGCGGGTGCCCAAGAGCGAGTGGCGCCGCTTCCAGACGTCCCCTGCCAGTGTTGCCTTTGAGCCCGGCTCGATGTGCAAACCGCTCATCCTGGCGGCGGCTTTGGAGAGCGGGGCGGTGACCGTGGACCAGCGCTTCGTGTGCGCGGGAACGCGCCGTCTCAGTGGATGGACCATCGGGTGTTGGGGGCGCTACCGCAGTGCAGGCCACGGCACAGTTACACCGGTCACCGCACTCATCCACTCCTGCAACCTGACCTACGCGCAGATAAGCACGGCTACGGGCGCGTCCCAGCTCCACGGCTGGCTGCAGGAGCTCGGGCTCGGCCGCTCCACGGGCTCCGAGTGTCATGCCGAGGCGTCCGGGAGCCTGCCTCCCGTAGACCGCATAGGCTCCGTCAAGTTGGCGACAATGGGATACGGCCAGAGCCTGACCGTGACGGGGCTCCAGGTGGTTGCCGCGGTCGGCGCCATCGCCAACCGCGGAGTGCTCATGCGCCCCCACATCGTGTCCGCACTCGTCACTCCCGGCGGCGAGGTTCGCCAGCGAGTGGAGCCCCACGTGGTCCGGCAGGCGATCTCAGAGCGCACCGCCGAGATCGTCCTCGAAGCAATGGAGCGCGTGGTGCAGGAAGGCACTGGCAGATCCGCCAGAATCCCCGGCTGTCGCGTGTGTGGGAAGACGGGAACCGCGCAGAAAGTGGGTGAGGGCGCGGAAGCCGGGGGATACTTGGAGAAGCGGTACGTCAGCACTTTCGTTGGCGTGGCCGGCGTGGGCACTAAGCGGCCGATCGTCGCCCTCGTCTGGTTCGACGAGCCCGCGGGAGGCGCTACTGGCGGGCAGGTAGGCGCGCCGGCCTTCAAGCAGGTGGCCGAGGCGGCCCTGCGTCACCTCGGCGTGCTCCCCGCGGCATCACTGGCGGCGGGCAGGCGCGCCGCCGCATGAAAGCGAACATGTACGGAACACCGACGGATTGCTTCTCGATCGGACTCACCGTCGCGTCGGTAGGCGCACAGGTTGGCACGGCTCTCGTGACTGATCCCGCGCGCAGATCATTCAGCGAGTTGCTGGGCGTTGTTCCGGACGCCGCCGCCCACGATCCCGCGGACGCCCGTGTGACGGCCGTGTGCACGGACTCGCGCCAGGTAACTCCCGGCTCCCTGTTCATCGCCATCAAGGGCTTCAGCGCCGATGGTCACAGGTACGTTGCCGACGCCGTGGGCCGAGGCGCGGCGGCCATCGTGTACGAAGAACCGGCGACGGCCGACGAGCTCCCCGCCCCCGTCGCGGCGGCACGGGTCCCCGACTCGCGAAGGGCGGCGGCGCTGCTGGCTACGGAGTTTCATCGCTGGCCCTCCAAGGAGCTGGCGCTCGTCGGCGTTACCGGCACCAATGGCAAGACAACGGTCGCTTGCTTCTTGGAGTCCATCTTCAGCGCCGCTGGAAGGGCGGTCGGCGCCGTCACCACAGTGGGGCGGCGCATTGCCGGCGAGTCGCTGCCGGCCCCATGCACGACCCCACACTCGGCGGAGTTGCAGGAGCTGCTTCGCCGCATGGTGGATGCTGGCGTCACACACGCGGCCATGGAGGTGTCGTCGCACGCGCTGGCGCTCGATGGCGTGCTGGGATGCAAGTTCGATGCCGCCGTGTTCACCAACTTGACGCGGGATCATCTCGACTTCCACGGTAGCCTGGATGAGTATCTCGCAGCGAAGTGCCGACTGTTCTCCGAGTATGCCGAGGCTGCCGGACCCGAGAAGCGCATGGTGGGGATCCTCAACGCCGACGATGCTGCCGCAGAGCACATCGCGCGGCGGGCGGCGTGCCCAGTGACGACGTATGGCATTGAGGCCGACGCCGCGGTCCGGGCGCGGGACATTGAGCTGACCGCGACCGGCTCGACATTCGCCCTGTGCACCCCCGACGGCGAGATCCCGCTCCACGTGCCGGCTGCCGGGCGGTTCAACGTATACAACGCCGCTGCGGCCGCCGTGTGCGCCCTGGCAATGGGCGTCGAGGGCGACGCTGTGCAGGCGGGGCTCGGATCGGCCCCCGCCGTGCCAGGGCGCTTCGAGTTCGTGCGCGAGGGGCAGGGCTTCTCTGTCGTGGTTGACTATGCCCACACGCCCGACGGCCTCCGGAACGTGCTGCGGAGCGCCAGGCCCATTACGGAGGGTCGCTTGCTGTGCGTCTTCGGGTGCGGCGGCGACCGGGACCGCACGAAGCGCCCCGTCATGGGTGAGGTGGCGACTCGGCTCGCCGACTTCGTCATCGTCACGTCCGACAACCCTCGATCCGAGGACCCGCGGGCCATCATTGACGAGATATTGGCCGGAGCCGGGAGCAGTCAGTATGCCGTCGAGCCGGATCGCGAGGCAGCCATCAAGCAGGCCATGGCAATGGCGCGGGCCGGCGACACGGTGGTCATCGCCGGCAAGGGTCACGAGACGTATCAGCAGTTCCGGGACCACACCGTTCACTTCGATGATCGCGAGGTAGCCCGGCAGGTGCTGCGGGCGAGCCGAGGATGAGCGAGCTTACCGTGGAGGACGTGGCGAACGCGTGTGGCGGGAGCATCGTGCGTGGCGGCCCGGGCACGAGGCTCGCGGGCATCTGCACGGACAGCCGAGCGCTCCGGCCTGGCGAGCTCTTCGTGGCTCTGCCCGGCGAGCGATATGATGGGCACGACTTCGTCGTGGAGGCCGCGAAAAGCGGCGCTCCGGCCATCGTCGGCGCCAGGGACGTCCGTGACGAGCTTCCCAACGGAGTCGCCGTGATCGTCGTCAAGGACACGGTGCGTGCACTGGGAGATCTCGCGCGCGCGCACCGCGAGAGGCACGATGTCCCGATCCTGGCAGTCACGGGCAGCACGGGGAAGACGACGACGAAGGAGATGCTCCGGCACATCCTGCAGAGTACATGTCCGCCTGTGCTGGCCAGCAAGGCGACAGAGAACAACGAAATCGGCGTGCCGCTCACGCTGCTTCGCCTGGACACAGAGCATCGGGCTGTGGCGCTCGAGTTCGCCATGCGCGGCCGGGGCGAGATTGCCTACCTCACGGAGGTCGCGAGCCCGACGGTAGGCGTGGTGACGAACGTGGGCAGGTCCCACGTGGGCCGGCTCGGGTCCCTCGCCGAGGTCGGCGCGGCCAAGGCGGAGCTGGTTTCCGGGCTCGGCTCCGGGGGCACAGTCGTGCTGAATGCGGACGATAGGCTGGTGGCCGGCATGAGGGAGACGGCTCGCGGCCGAGTGTTGACCTTCGGTGTGGACAGTGCCGCCGATGTGACGGGGCGAGACCTGTGTTCGCATGGCTGGTCGGGCACGACCTTCGTGCTGCAGACCCCCGACGAGGAGCAGCAGGTGTCTCTCCGTTTGCCCGGCCGGCACAATGTCTCCAACGCGCTTGCCGCCGTTGCCGCCTCCCTCGCCGTCTCAGCTCCGCTCCAGGCGGCCGCGGCGGCTCTGGAGCTGTTCGAGGGGCTCCCCGGCCGCGCGCGGCTGATCCGCAGCCCGGATGGCTTCGCGATCATCGACGATACCTACAACGCGAGCCCGGCCTCCCTGCGGGCGGCGCTTGCCGTGATGCGCGAGGCGCGTGGGGTGGGCCGGACCATCGTGGCTCTCGGCGACATGCTCGAGTTGGCCGACAGCGCCCCCGAGGCGCACCGCCGCGCCGGGGCCGACATGGCCGCACACGGGTTCGATCTCGTCTTCGCTGTCGGTGACCACGCGCCCGACGTCGTCGAGGCAGTGACGGCCGCCGGGGGGTACACTGAGGCCTACGGCTTCGCGGACAAGGCATCCCTGCTCGCCCGGCTCCGTGCGGAGCTGCACCCCGATGACACGGTGCTCGTCAAGGGCAGCCGAGCCATGGGGATGGAGGA
>JASFTE010000427.1:0-4938 GCA_050114035.1 Armatimonadota bacterium
GCAGCACCTCGTACAGCGTCTGGTACGCCGCGAGCTTCTCCCTGTCGCTCGGGTCCTTGGCCCGCCAGAAGCGCCGCCGGCTGCGGCGGACGTACCAGTTGGACAGCCTTTCGATGAACGCCTCCGCCGCGTGGACGAAGCTGGACACGTTGAACGCCTCGTACTCGCCGCGCGCCGCCTCGGTGAGCTGGTGCAGCTTCGAGATGATCCACCGGTCCATGTCCGAGCGCTCGGCCAGCGGCACCGGCTCGGCCCGGGGATCGAACTCATCCAGCCGGCCGTAGTTGCAGAAGAACGCGTACACGTTCCACAGCGTGTCGATCACCGCGCGCCGGAGATGCTCGCCCGCTGTGTAGCCGAAGTTCAGGTTCGTCACCGCGTTCTGGCGGCAGTACACCCACCGCATCACGTCCACGCCCATGCGCTCGGCGGCCTCGTCGAACTCGATGGCGTTGCCGCTCGACTTGTGCATCTCCTCGCCGTGCTCGTCCCGCACCAGAGCGTGCCCCAGCAGCGTCTTGAACGGCGGGATGTTCTCCATCATGGTGGACATGGACAGCAGTGCGTAGAACCAGTTCCGGAACTGCCCGGGGAAGCACTCCAGCACCAGGTCCGCCGGTATCCACTTGCGCCAGTACTCGCGGTCGGTGGCGTACGACACCGTGGAGTACGGCACGATGCCGGCATCCAGCCACGGGTTGCCCACATCCGGAATCCGGCTCATCGGGGCGCTGCACTTGGGGCAGGCGATCTTCACCGCATCCACCCACGGCCGGTGCGGCGAGTGCCCCTCGAACTCCTCCCAGCCCGCCACGGCCCGCCGCCCCAGCTCCTCCTTGCCACCGATGACATCGAAGCTCCCGCACTCCGGGCACTCCCAGATCGGCAGCGCCAGGCCCCAATAGCGCTTCTTGGAGATCATCCAGTCCCGCATGTTCTCCAGCCAGTCCAGCTCCTGGCCCAACCCCCACTCGGGAATCCACTCGATCTGCCGCGCGACCGCCATGATCTCGTCCCGCCAGGACATGTCAATGAACCACTCGTCCACATTGCGGAACAGCAGCGCCGTCTTGCACCGCCAGCAGTGCGGGTAGCTGTGCGTGTACGGCATCGCCTCCACCAGGTAGCCCTTCTCCCGCAGGCTCTCGTACACCAACTCCTGCACCTCGGTGGCGCTCTTGCCCGTAAGCGGCCCGAAACCGGCGATGTACACCCCGCTCTCGTCAATGGGCGCGATGACGGGCAGATCGTGCAGCCGGCTCAACTCGAAGTCCTCACGCCCGCAGCCCGGCGCGCAGTGTACCACTCCCGTGCCCTCCACGTCCGAGACCTCGTCCCACCCGATCACCACGTGCCGCTGGGCCGCCTCCTGCTGTGCCGGCAGCTCGTCAAAAGGCCCGTCATACGTGAGCCCGACGAGCTCCGCCCCGGGCACGGCCTCGCCCACCTGCTCGACGTCGCCCACAGGCAGCTTCCCAAGGCTCGCGGCCGACAGATACAGGAGCTTGCCGTCGCGGCGGATCTTGACGTACTCGATCTCCGGGTGCACCGCGCACGCCACGTTCGCGGCCAGCGTCCACGGGGTCGTTGTCCAGACGAGCAGGTGCTCGCCCTCGCGCTCGCGCAGCGGCAGAGCGAGGATGACGGAGGACTCCGTCACCTCGACGTACCCCTCGTGCATCTCGTGCTGCGAGATGCCTGTACCGCACCGGGGGCACCACGGCATGGTGTCCTTGCCCTTATACACCAGCCCCCGCTCGTGGCAGCGCTTCAGGAAGCGCCAGATGGTGTAGTTGTTCTCGTCCGACAGCGTGTAGTACGAGTCGTCCCAATCCATCCAGAAGCCCAGCCGGATGGACTGCTGCGTCTGGATGTCCGCGAACCTGTGCGCCCGCGCCTTGCACTGCTCCACGAACTGCTCCAGGCCGTGGGCCTCGATGTCCCGCTTGCTCGTGAAGCCCAGCTCCCGCTCCACTTCCACCTCAATCCACAGCCCCTGGCAGTCGAACCCGTTCTGGTACCGCAGCTCGTGCCCCCGCATCGCGTGGTAGCGCTGGTAGCAGTCCTTCAGCGTCCGCCCCCAGGCGTGGTGCACACCCATGGGGTTGTTCGCCGTGATGGGCCCGTCCAGAAACGACCACTTCGGCGCACCCCTCCGCAGCTCCCGCAGCTTCTCAAAGGCCCGTGTTTCGTCCCAGAGGCCAAGCACCTCGTGCTCCTGGGCCACAAGGTCACATCGTGTCGGTACTGGTCTGAACATGAGACTCAATCCATCCACATTGGCTGCGTAGAATGCGGCGCCTCCGTAAGGCCAACCCTTGATGTGGCAGGGCAGTTCCCGGCCGGGACCGCGCTGCCCTCCCCGGCATGGCGTGCCCGCACTGCCGCGCTCGATGGGCCCCACCTTTGTCTCTACGATGCTCCATGCCGTCCCTGACGGTATCTCTGAGCGGGCTGACCGTGTACGGGCTCGCCGCCGATGTGGCAGACGGAGACGCCGCACAGGAGGAGAACGCAGACAGACGAGTAAGGTGTCGAGTCGGCCCTCAGCCGCTGAGTGGCCGACGGCGGTGGTGTCGCTCCCCTGTCCGCCGAGGAGGAATGAACCGTGCACAGGTGGCTGATCGTCATGACACTACTTCACGCCTCTGCTGCCTCTGCCGCACCCCTGGAAATCGACGAGGTGATCCGTCGCTACACGGAGTACGACCAGTCCCTGAACGACGGCGCGGGGCACTCCCGCAGTGCGAACTCGGGCACGTTGGGGTGGGGCGAGTCGGGCATCCTCCGCTCCTATGCCTTCTGCTACGAGCTCACCGGCGACACCCATTGGCTCGACAAGATCGCCGCGCACTTTGAGAACATCATGGCCACGGCCACGGACGAGGAGGGCGATGGCTTCCTCAGTTGGCACACCAAACGCTACTCGGCCGTGCCGTGGACCGCGGGGGCGCAGCCCGGAAACGCCGGCAACGCCACCATCGTCCCGGCCGAGGGCATCGTCCGCAGGGCGGACTGCTGGAAGGAGCTCGACGGTCAGACTTTCACCATCACGTTCCTGCCTGAAGGCAAGATCAAGGTGACCGACTCGTCGAAGGACGCGCCATTGGTCGACGGCGCCGCCTTCGAGCCTGAGAAGAAGGCCCCGGGAATCCCGTTGATCTCAGTAAGGATTGAGGGCGCACCAGAGCCGGGCGACGCATTCCGAATCGACACCGTTCCAGCCGACGCCCTCGACTACGTCGTGCATCAGGGCATGTTCCTCTACCCGGTGGCTCTCGCGATGGAGGCGTGGGCCGGGGATGCCGCCCTGTTCGCCCCGAAGCGGGCGCAGTTCGAGAGGTTCGAGGCCTTCATCGGTCATAACACACTCGACCGCTGGGAGGCCGAGTGGGTTGACGTGCCGGGCACGGACTTCGGAGCCTACAAGTTCCAGGACAGCCGCAGCCAGCGCTATCCCAACACCATCCTGCCCCACAACCAGTTCCTCGCCCTGGCCCGCGCCTACCTGGTGCTGTCGGACATCCCGCAGGTCAAGCGCCGCGCCGAGTACCGTGAGAAGGCGCGGAAGATGTACCTCTACTTCAGGCATTTCCTCACCGAAGCGAACGGCGCGTACGTCTGGAACTACTGGGACGTCCATCCGGCACTGCCCAACCCGCACGGCGCAAGGTCCGGGCGGGAAGACTGCAGCCATGCTGGCCTGACCATGGGGTGCTGTCTGGAGGCCGCGCGCCGCGGGTTCCTGTTCGACGATGGCGACATGCGACGGTTCGCCTCCACCTTCGTGGACGTCATGTGGAACGGCGACGAGGAGAAGCCTCGCGTCGGTGCGCGGGTGGACACGAACGAGGGCGACAAGGTCATCTTCGGAGACTGGGCTCTGCTCTCACAGTGGGACGCCCGGGTCGCGCCCCTCATCACCAGCATGTTCGAGGAAGGCTCCGCTTCGCGGGCCAGCGTACTCCCGAGAGTCGCCGCGTGCCAGAAGAGAGCAGCCCGGTAGTGGACGCGTCGGGCGGCACCGGGGACACCATGGAGGCACATCCGCACGACCAGGCTGCCGCCGTCGCCGCGGCCCGCGTCTCGCGGCGGGCGCTCGCCGGCCTTCAGTCCGGCCTGACGTGGCGCTCCGTGCTCCTCGGCGTACTGCTGACCGCCTTCATCAGCCACTGGAGCCAGTACGCCGAGCTGGTGATCCACGGCACCCAGATCTCCCTCACGTACCCGCCCATCGGCGCCTTCATTATCTTCGTCTGCATGTACCTGATCACCAACGTACTGCTCAAGGCTTTCCACCGCCCGGCGGCCCTGACCAGCGAAGAGCTGGTGATCATCTTCAGCATGCTCGTCGTCGCCGCGGGCATCTCGTCCATCGACTTGGCCCAGAAGCTCATCCCGATGATCAGCGGGCCGTACTACTACGCGTCCGAGGCGAACCGCTACGACGAGCTCTTTCTGCCGTACATCGTCCGGTCGCTGGCCCCGAGCGACCCGGACGTCGTCAAGGGCCTCTACGAGGGCTGGGCGTACGGGATTCCATGGGCCCACTGGGTCGTGCCGCTCACCGTGTGGACAGTGTTCACGCTGCTCACCTACGTCGTGATGCTGTGCCTCCTGACCCTCGTGCGCCGGCAGTGGATCGACGGCGAGCGGCTGCTCTTCCCGCTCGTGGCGGTGCCGCTTGAGGTGATCCAGGAGGGCGAGCGCGGGCGCCTGCTCAACGCCTTCTTCCGCAGCCGCGTCATGTGGATCGGCTTCGCGCTGGGCTTCCTCGTGCACTTCTACAACGGCCTCCCGGGCTACTTTCCGGGCCTGCCGATCATCGAGGTGGCCAGGATTGGGGGCAAGGTGGTCCCCACGAGCGGGTGGCCGCACCCGTGGAACGAGTGGCCCGCCCTGCGCTTCTCCGTCCTGCCGCTTATCATCGGCCTGAGC
>JASFTE010000428.1:0-4937 GCA_050114035.1 Armatimonadota bacterium
GGCCCTTCTCAGCGATCTCCGCCAACGCGCCGGCAGCGGCCTCGGCTTCGGACGCCTCCTCCTCCAGCTTCTGCGCCGCCCGGATCAGCTCATCCAGTCGCCCGTACTCACCCTCCGCCTCCGCCAGCTCCTCCTCGGCCTCCTTGCGCGCCGCCATCCGCTCCAGCAGCTCGCGCTCCACAGCAAGCGCTTCGGTCAGCTTTCCCTCACGCTCCGTCGCCTCCGCAAGCGCATCCTGCGCTGTGTGCAGGTCGCCCAATTCCTCCTCAGCGCTGGCGAGAGCCGCCCGCGCCTCCTCGAGACGCGTCGTCGCGAGCCTGATGGGACCGGGATTCTTCGGTGCCGGGCGATCCACCCCCCTCTGTATCGTCGCCATCTCGTCGGTCAACTGTCCGAGTACGTCCTGGGCCGCCATGTCGTCGGCGCCGCCGGTGACGCGCCGCTGCAGCAGCTCGCCGATCTTCTGACGTCCCTCGCCGATGGCGGCCAGCTCTTCCTGCCGGACGAAGGCCGTGCTCGTGAAGAGCTCCTCCGACGTCAGGGCGCAGCGCTGGCGTAGCGCCGTCTCGACGGTCCGCGGCCTTTCCCACTCCTCCTCGCCGCACACCAGCCGGGCGGCGCCCGCACCGAAGTGCTTCTCGATCGTCCACGTCCTTCCGGCGGCCGTGAGCGTCATCTCGAGTTCGTACGTGCCGCTGCCGCCCCACGAAGCTCGGGCGAGGATGGCCTGCTTCTCGCTATCTGGCCGATGGAACAACGCCGCGATGATCGCCGCCTGCAGCGTGGATTTGCCGGCCTCGTTCGGCCCGCGGACCACGTTGATGCCCGGAGCGAACTCGTACTCGGCATCTCGCAGACAGCCGAAGTTGCGGACATGCAGCCGCTCGAGTCGCATCAGTCCCGCCCCCCACCCGAGAGCAGCGCCAGGCCCACGCGCAGGGCCCGCTCTGCCAGCGCCACCTTGTCGTCGTCACCGCCCGATTTGGCCTCGGCGATCCGCTCCATCATCTTGCGCACGAACTTGCCCACCACCAACTCCTCGGGATAGTCCTCGAGCCGTATCCGGTCCAGCGCCACGTGGGAGCCATCGCGAACTCGGAGGCGGAAGAACCCGTCCGCCAGCTCCTCGGCCAGCTCATTCGCGTCGATCAGCACATCCGGCGCCGCCACACCGGCGAGCTCGACGTCGAGGATGAGGTTGGGATTGGCGTTCTCAGCGATGGTGCTCGTCAGCGAGTCCCGCGATGGAAAGGCCCCCACATCGAGGGGCAGCGATCGCGCCCGCAGCGATCCCACTTCCTCCCGGCGCACCTCCACATCACCCTCGGGCGCGACCTGCACCAGGGCCACTGCCCCCGCCTCCGTCTGGTCAATGGCCACCGGCTCCGGCACGCCGCAGTAGAATGCCCTGGTGCCTCCCTCCGAGCAGTCGGCAAACGCATGCTGATGCCCGAGCGCAATGTAGTGCATCCCGGAGGCCTCGATCGCCCCCGCGGGAATGATCTCCGACTCCTCGCCCCCGGGCGGCGCTCCGCCCACCCAGCCATGGGCCAGCGCCACGTGGTACCGCATGTCTGTCGCCCGCGCCACGCCCTCCAGCGGATTGGCCGCCCGCTCCGCACACAGACACGCCCGCCCGTAGACCGACGCGCTCACATCCGGGAAGTCAAACCGCCGCGCCTCCGGTGTGAAGACCCTCACGTGACTCAGCTCGGCCCACGCCTCCGCGTACACCGTGCCCGGCCCGTGGCAGTCGTGCGTCCCCGGCAGCAGGCACGCATACGTCGCCGGGGTGCCTTCGGCCAGCCGAAGGAGCTGCTCCCGCACGAACCGCACCAGCCGCCGTCCGGGTCGGTCGCGATCGAACAGATCGCCGCTCACGAGCAGCAGGTCGCACCGCTCCTCGAGCGCCAGGTCAACGATGCGCTCGAAGGTCCGCTCGAGCTGCGCCCGATGTGCGGCGGCGCGCTCTCCGAAGGCGGCCGAGGAGGTGCCCAGATGCACGTCGCCTGTATGGAGGATCTTGAGCGGCTTCATGGTGTGCTGCCCGCGGGTGGCGGCTGATACTGCCGGTCCGTGCCGTATATCCTGGCGACCTCGTCGCCTCGCTCCGCGAGCGCGTGCATCGCCGCCAGGGACACGTCGCTGGGGCCCTGAAGCGCCCCGATGGCGTACACGGTACCGTGACAGGGCGCCGTGATCTCGATCTCTTGGGCCGTGTCCGCGTCCACCAGCGTCCCGAGCATCTGTCCCGCCGCCACGTCGGCTCCCGGCTCGACGTGCGGCATGAACAGGCCCGCGCACGGCGCCGCGACGGAGGCCGTCGCCCGTTGCGCCAGGTCGATGTAGTATGGCGCCGGTACGGGCGCGAGCGGAAGCATCCGGAGATACCTCATGCAGTTCTCCACGCCCCGCACGCCCTCCTGGACCGAGTCCTCATACAGCCGCCACTGGCCCCGCAGCTCCGCCGTAATGGCCGTCTTGCCCCGCCTGATGGCGACCAACGAGAGCATTCGACCCCGCTGCGTATCCGGCGACGGCGGCCTGGCGGAGCTGAGCGACACGAACGTGAGGCCGAACGCGTACGCCAGGTCAACTGAGGGCTGGTGATCCCCCCGCGCCGCCACTGCCGAGCTCTGCCAGCGACACCAGCCGTGTATGTCCACGATGACGTCCGCCCTCGATGCCGCCTCCTGCCACAGCGCGTGCGCCAGCCGCTCCGTCGCATTGCCCTCCGCATCCCCCGGCCACACCCGGTTCATGTTGTGCGGGTGCTCGTTCGAGTAGGGCTCCTCGGGCTCCTGGCCCAAGAAGTGTCGCCTGTGCTGCAGCGCGAGCGGATTGGCGATGGGCACCGTGATGAGCGTGCCCGCCAGCCGCGCCGCGTCCAGTCGGCCCATGACCCGCCGCAGCGCCTCGATGCCGTTCAGCTCCACGCCGTGCTGCGCGGCGTGCGCGTACAGCACCGGTCCGTCCCGTGGGCCTGCCGCGACGCAGACGGGGATCTTCGTCAGGCTGCCGTCGGCCTGCGATGCCGTAATGTGCCCGAGGCGTTTCTCGCCCGCGACGGCCTCCACGTCGCCAATGGTCATCCCTGACTGCCCTCCTCCTCCTGCCGTGCGGCCAGCAGCTCGCGCGCGGTGTGCCAATGCTGCTCGTAGTTGCGCAGCGGCACAGTGGCCGGAATGGGCTCGTCGAGGCACGGGATCCAGCCGCCCCGCTCGGCCGCCGCCCGCACCTTGATGCGCGCCGCCCGATCCGCGTGACGCCGCTGCCGCGCGAGCTGCCGCACGTCGAGCCCGCCCACGATGAGCAACTGCGGATGCTCCTCGGCCAGTGCCAGCACGTCCATCCCTGCCCCCGCCCGGCACGGCATGATCCCGCTGACGCCGGCCGCGACGAGCTCGGGGACCAGGTGCGGGATGTTGTCCGGCGTGGACAGCACGATGACGCCCACGCCGTGGCCGCGGAAGAACGAGCACAGCGTCTCGTAGTGCCCCATCATCGCCTCCGCCACATGCGGCTCGGACAATCCCGGCCGCCACGGACGCGCCGGCCACTCCCGGATCACCACGTAGTCCACATCCACCTCGCCCGCCGCCCTCTCCAGCGTCAGCGTCAGATATGTCAACAGGAAGTCGAGCGCCTCATCCGCCAGGCCCCGCTCCCGTGCCACCACCTCCGCCGCGCGCCGCCCCAACCACCGCGCCAGCCACGTGAGCGGCCCGTCAAGCTCAATGCGCAGGGGGTAGTCCCGGCCCGCCCAGCAGCGCTTGCAGTCCTCCCAGTGCTGCGGATACCGGGCCGGGGAGTAACAGCTATAGTGCGCCGCCACGCCGCGGAAGTCGCCCGGCCGCGCGATGGGCAGCTCCCCGGGGCGATGCGGCGGCATGGGCCCCAGACACACGGGCACGGCGTCCGTTCGATCCAGCGACAGGAACTGCTCGATGCGCATGTCCTCCGGCAGCCCCTCCCGCACCCAGCGCCGCAGTGTGGCCTCCTCGTAGCCCAGCGGCTCCCAGTACGGCAGCCTGTCCGGGCTCCCGAAGCTCACCGTGGCCAGGAAGCGCTCCCGAAACGTCATCTCCTCCGCTGGCCGTGCCGGCAGTGGCAGGGACATGACAGTGTCTCCGGCGCCGCGCGGTGCCCGACGCACCCGCATAGATTGAGCCCCCCGCGCGCGCTCACCTCCTCGCCCGAGGGCTGCCGCACAAGAGGTCGCCCAATCCCCGCGGGGAAGGCCGGGACGCGGACGGCCGTAACAGGAATGAACCAACTCGCGGAATCCCTGTTTGACACTGTGACAGCAAGACTGTTGAAGAAGGCCCATACCTCGGGAGGCACACCGGCTCGCCCCGCACTTCTTCAACAGTCTCAGGGACCTCGCGCGAGGGAGCCCATGCCCAGCGATGCCGAGCTGATGACCAGGGCGAAGCGTGGCGATGCGCGGGCATTCGGCGTCATCGCCGATCGGTACAAGGGCTGGCTGCGGCGCCTCTTCTACCATCTGTTCTGGGACTGGGACGAGGCCGAGGACGCCGCGCAGGAGGTGCTGCTCCGCCTCTGGCTGGCCCGCGAGAGGTACGAGCCGCGCGCGAAGCTCTCCACGTACCTCTTCACCATCGCCCGCAACCACTGGCTTGGGCAGCGTGCCCGCGCCAACTCGCGACCGAAGGTCGTATCGCTGCAGGAGCAGTTCGGCCCCGGCGCCGCGGGCATACTCCGTCGCATAGCCGACGAGGCGCCCTCGCCCGAGGACACCGTCATCCGCCGCTACGAGCTGTTCCGCATCCGCCGCGCCATCGACGAGGTGCCCGAGAAGCACCGCATCGTCTTCATCCTCTGCCACTTCGAGGGCCTCCGATGCGCCGAGGCCGCCGAGATGCTCGGCATACCCGAGGGAACCGTCAAGTCCCGGCTGTGGCACGCCATCCGCA
>JASFTE010000429.1:0-4934 GCA_050114035.1 Armatimonadota bacterium
CGTCAAGCCGTTTGTGGCCAAAATCACTGGAAGTAGTCATATTTTTGCATCCTGGATAGACTTCTGATAACGTGGAGCCGCCCAAGCGCCCCCGCAGCCGGCCCCTATGCCGATTCGCGGTCCAGGATATCCGCCATTCGCGCCGCCTCATCGGGCGCGGCAGTGACGACGTCGCGCTCCTCATGGGGGTCGGCGTCCATGTCGAACAGCATGGCCCGCCCATCGCCTGCGCGGATGTACTTGTATCGCCCGTCGAATACCAGCCGCCAGTCGGCCAATGCCGAGAGGACGTACTCGCGGTGCTCATCCGTCCGGCCCTCGAGAACGTCCCGCAGCGAGCGGCTGTCCGTGTCTCCGGGGATTGACACGCCCGCGTAGTCCAGGAACGTCGCGGTCACATCCAGCGTCGTCGCCGGCCCGTCCCAGATGGCGCCATTCCGCACGGCGGGCCCCCAGATGACGAGCGGCGCGCCGACGGAGCTATGCAGGGGCTTGCTCTTCCCCCATTGATTGTGGTCGCCCAGCATGTCGCCGTGGTCGCTGCTGAAGACGATGAGCGTGCTGTCCAGCTCGCCCCGCTTCTGGAGCTTTTCGAGGTAGATGCCCACCCAGCGGTCGATGTTCTCGACCATGGCCGAGTAGTTCTGGCGGATGGCGTCGTACTCCTCCACCGTGTGCTGGTCCCCGTTGACGGGGAACGGATGCTCGACCCCGCGCCAGCGCGCCTGCATGCGCTCTGTGATGTCCCACGGCCCGTGCGGGCCGTTGAAGTTGACCTGGAGGAACCACGGCTGCCCCTCCGGAGCGGCGGCGAGCAGATCGAGCCCGTTCTGTCCGATCCAGTTGTCGCAGTAGGCCTGCTCCGGGAGGGGGGTGGGGAATACGGCCGTTCTGTCCGCGCGACGCCGGTCGTAATCGGCCACGTGCGCCCGTGCGAGGCCCCGCTCTTGCAGGTACGCCAGGTGCGGCCCCATGGGCCCGTCATTCCGGCTGTACGCGTTGACGCCGTCGAGCTTGCCCTCGCTGTCGATGCCGTCGGAGAAGCCCCACTCGGGCAGGAGCCGCTTGCCGTCGAGCCCCCAGTCGAGGTCGGGCTTATGGAGGTCGAACTTGCCGCAGCCGGTGACGTGGTACCCCGCGTCGCGGAGCAGCGTATAGAACGTGGTCTGCTCGAGCGGGTAGTTGACCTGGTTGCTCGGCACGCGGCACCGGTCGTACTCCTTGCCCGCAGCCAGGCACGCCCTCGCCGGAGCGCACAGCGGCGAGGGCGTGAGTGCCCTCGGGAAGTCCACGCCCTCGTCCGCGAGCCGGTTCACGTTCGGCGTGCGGACTGGGGTCAGTCCGCGGGGCTCGACCCAGTCATAGCGGAGTGTGTCTGGGTAGAAGAAGAGGATGTTGGGGCGCTTGTCGGCATTGCTCATGCAGTGCTCCTCAGTCGTGTCATGCTCGTGACTTCCTTAGTCCGTCCAGCCGTCGCGGCGGAGACGCTCTCCCAGCGCCGTGAGCGACTCCATGTCCTGCGGATGTATCGAGCCGTCAGGCTGCGGCCCGGTGTTGAGCGTCAGGTTGTGGCCTTGGCCGAGTATCTCGGACGTGGCCGCCCAGACCTCGTCGGGCGTCATGTGCCGTGCGGCTGCGTCGTTGTGCCACAGCCCTCTGCCCACCTGCAGCGTTGTGTTGACGTCCACGTGCTTCGCGGCCACGGCCTGCTTGATCTCGACGAAGGGCTCGTGGTGTTTGGGCGTCCGCTCGGGCAGGCCATGGAACGCCCGCAGGGAGCCATGCTCGGGCGCCGCGAAGTCCTCCTCGCCCGTGGCTCCCTCCTTGAAGGAGATGAGGCACTGCGGCTGCAGCTCGCGCACGAAGGCGTACGTCTCCGAGAGGCGAGTGTATCGCTCTGGGTCTCGGTAGAAGTTGTTGATCCCGTCGAACCACATCCCGGCCACCGGCCCGTACTGCGTCAGGAGTTCGCGGAGCCACGTGTGGTTGTGCTCGATCTGGTCGTCGGTCGTGACCGTGACCTGGGGCGGCACGTACAGGAACAGCCCGAGTCGCCTCTTGCGGCACGCCTCGGCCATCTCGCCCACGAGATCCCGCTTCGCCGGCGAGTTCAGGCTCGTGAAGTCAGAGAGCGTCGTCCGAAACAGATACAATCCGCCGAGATGCCGTGTCGTCAGGTTGACGTATCCCATCCCGGCGGAGACGGCCAGATCCGCGATGGCACCGGCGTCGAAGTGCTCAGCGGTGAACTGGGGGAGCAGCTCCGTTGCGCTCGTCAGCGTGTCGCCCTGCGGCTGAGACACCAATTCCAGATACGACCGCTTCCCGTGCGGCAATAGACTCGCCAGGTTGTAGTGAATGAAGAGCCCCAGCCTCTTGTCGCGCAGCCAGGCTATGGCGGCGCCGCGCGGGTCGCCGGCGTACTCGCACTCGTAGCCCGGGAGGTAGTCGGGGACGGCCAGCCTTGCCTCTTGGTCCGCAGCCATGTCACTCCGACTTGGTGAAGATCACCACGTCCCGCACGGCCACCTTGCGGCCGTTGCGGAATGCCGAGGCGCGCACGGGGGTGGTCTCGGTCAGTGTGATGGGGCCGGCGTAGAGCGGCGAGTCGATGGTCGGATAGCTGTCGTCGAGTGTGTAGCGTATCTCGACGTCGTCCTTCGGGTGACGCATCTCGACCTTCAAAGACCCACCGAACGTGTGCGACCTCGTAGCGAGGTCGTACCTGTGCGCGTCTTGCCCAGCGACCGCCCTGACCTGCGGCGGTCGGTCGCCGTATTCCTTGAGCGCCAGCGTCGCCTGGTTCTGATAGGCGCACCGGCAGGCGCGGCTGTCATCGGGCGCCACGACGATGCCGCCGACGGCCAGCATGTTGAGCCAGCATCCTGCCCTCGCTCCGCCGAAGTACTCGTACTTCCCCGGGTCGTGTGCCAGGTCGTAGTACCCCATCGCCCCGGCTCGTCCCATCAGCAGGTACTTGGACCCGGCCAGTGGGCCGCACGCCATCCGCCGGTCGCTGATCTGCCACGGGACCTGCTCGCCGTTCCGTGTCACCGTCTTCCGCTGGCCCGTCAGCAAGTCCCAGGCGCCGGGGATGCTGTAGACGGTCCGGTCGGCCACGATGGGCCGCTGCACGCCGAGGCGCTCCTTCGTCTCCCAGAGGATCGTCCCGTCCGACGCTCGGAAGCACGTCGTCCCCTGGTTGAAGGCGTCCGAGGGAATGGCCCGCCCGACGTGGTTGTAGCACATGATGAGCACGTCGTGCCTGGGGCTCACCACCAGCGTGGTGCCGTAGACATTCTCACTCTTGTCCCACAGGGGCTCGCCCGTCCTGCCGTCCAGCGCGAGGAGCCGTCCGAGGGGATGCCGCGGCAGCGCCTCGCCTCCACGCCGCTTCGCCTCCGCGACCTCCCGCAGTATCCGGTCGATCTCCGCCACCGGACGATCGATGAAGAAGATACGCCCGTCGCCCACGGCGATGGAGTTGTTGCGGATCGAGTGCTCGGGCGCCCACGTCCACTTCACCGTGCCCGTCTTGGCGTCCATCGCGAAGAGCATGGACGATTCGGTGAAGTGCCTGTCCATGGGCACCTGGGTCCGCTCATTGCCGCTGCCGTGCTGGGACTTCACGGTGTGGGTCTCGTTGGCGAGAGCGCCATACAGGGTCCCGCCCTCGACAGCCACGTATGTCCAATCCCGCTGCCGTCCGTCCAGGTGCGTGGGCGCATCGAATCTGCCCAGACGTTTCCCAGTGTAGACGTCCAGCAGCAGGCAGTGGCTCTCGTGCCGCACGTACACCACATCGTCGGCCACGCAATACGTGTTCGCGATCTGGGTCGCCCCGACGCCGGAGCCGCCGAGGTAGGCACTGAGCAGTCCGGGGATCGAGGCGTGCCAGATGACACGGCCGTTGTACGCATCGATGCCATCGATCGCATCGAGCGCCTTCCGCAGAAGCACGCCCTTGTAGAACAGCGGCGCCGGGTTCTTCCCGTGGCGATCGATGGTCTCCAGCGCCTCGTCCCGGTACCACAGCACTCCCAATGGGCCCTTGGCGATCTCGTCCCCCGAGTACGTCGTGTTGCCCGGGTCTCCGAGCGGATGAGTCCAACTGCCCGCGCCCTCCAGTCCGCGGCGAGCATCAACCGTCATCTCCCCCGGCCTTCCCACACACACGGCGCCCCCGTACGGTCGCTGCAGGCGCGCGATCTCCGCCTCGGACAGGCGGCCGTCCTCGCCACTCAGCCCCGCCGATGACACGATGAGATTCGCGAAGTAGTCTGGGAGATGCGTGTCGGCGAGATCTCTCTGTAGCACGGTCACCCGCACGCCGTACAGCCCGGCAGCGTCCAGCTTCCGCCGCGCTTCTGCGACCTTCATCGCGTCGGCCTCTATGCCGATGATCTGGAGATCCGTCCGCCTGGCCAGCTCGTGGGCCAGCGCGCCATCGCCGCATTCCAGATTCAGACAGTATCCGCTGGTGATGCCGGTCTTGCGGACGATCTCTTCGGCCGCCCGGCCTGCAGCACTGTCCGCCGGATACGGCGAGGCCTTCGGCGCCGGTGCGACCTCCGCCGCATCGCCCTCCGCGCCGAAGCAGTAGATGGTCCCCTTGCCGGTGCTCGCGTACAGGCGCTCGTCGGCTGCGGCCAGTACGTAGACGACATCGTCAACTTCCGCCGACCACGTGACCTCCCTCGAGGCCGAGTCGATCAACGAGACCCGATTGTCCGAGCCCACCGCGATGGTATCGCCGGCGACGATCAGTTCCTGTACGGGAGCGCCCGTGTCGAGCGACCACCGGTCCTTTACGAGCGGCGCGTCCTCGATCTGCTCCATGTACCCCTTGTTGGCCGGACCGGCCGACGCGAGCCGCGGCGTGTGGACCGAGGTCTCCCATTCCCGGCGGACGCTGTACGTCTTCCTTGACAGGA
>JASFTE010000430.1:0-4930 GCA_050114035.1 Armatimonadota bacterium
TGCAGGCCATCCACGAGCAGCACTTCGCCGCGAACGTCAAGCGACTGATGACTGACAACTGACAGGTGCGGCGCCCGTGCATTTCCGCCAGCGCGCCCCTGCGCCCGTTGGTCAGTACATCATGTTCTCCCGATAGACCTGGACGGCGTAGCTGTAGGCGTCGTAGGACGTGTTAGTGGACACCGAGTGATCCACGCTGAAGACGTAGCGAATCCCCGCGTCCTTGATGCGCCTCAGGAAGTCAGTAAGCTGCCTCCGGATGAAGTCGCGGTCACCTGATTCCACTATGACCTTATTGAATCCCCCGCGCAGCATGAGCTTGCTCTCGCATCGCTCGGCGAAGGCGAAGACATCGCAGCCCGCGTTGACCTCCATCGGGTCGAGGCCGTCGAACCCTGCCTCCACGATCAGGTTGAGCGCTTGCCCCACGCCGCCGCAGGCATGCAGTATCACCGGCAGATCGTGCGAGTGGAAGAAATCCACGATCTCCGCATAGTACGGGAAGATCAGCTCGCCCATGACTTCCGGCGAGCAGAAGAGGCCGTTCTTGTACCCGAGGTCCTCGCACAGTCGTATCCCGTCGGGCTTGCCGACCTCCTCGAAGACAATCTCATAGTGCGCCCTGAAAAAGTCGGTGTACACTCGATTGTAGTCCCGGATCCAGGCGGGATCGTCGAGCAGGCTCTCGTACATGCAGGTGTCGCCCAGGCTCTGCCGCATCAGCTCCCAGATGAACATACTGCCCATGAACGCCCATCGCCCCTGCTCCCGCCGCCTCGCCAGGCCCTCGGCGACACCCGCCAGATTGAGGCGGTCCCTGTCCGGCTCCAGCAGATGATGCCGGTAATCCCGCTCCCACACCTGACGGCTGGTCATCAGGAAATCAATGTGCTGCGGCGTCCCGACTCTCTGCTTCCAGCGCTTCAGGGCTGCGCCGGCCCCGTTGCGCCGGATGATCCACTCATCCGTCTCCTCCAGCACCTCCGAGACTCCCCGCTTCGGCATGAGGTCCAGGCCGAGCCCCACTCCTCCCATGTCGAATCCGAAGTGCTCGATGGGGTCTGCCGGCTTGCCGTCGCCGTCGGTCGGGTATCCCTCCTCCAGCCATCGCTGCAGCGTCTGCCCCCATATGTTCTCCGCCAACGCCATCCGGTCGGCCGGCCTGTCGCTCAGCAGGTTGCTGATGAGCTCCCGCGAATCCTGCACTGTGCCTCACGCTCCTGGAGCCAGTGTCGCCGCGTCATCGGAGGAGGGAAGACCATGTCTCAGGACCGAGACGAAGTCGAGTTGCTCAAGCTCGTCGTCTTCGTCCCGCCGAGCCACGCCGAGGGCGTCCGCAAGGCTCTTGGCGAGGCCGGCGCTGGGCGGATCGGCGACTACGACTTCTGCTCGTTCTCGTCTCGCGGCATCGGCTGCTATCGCCCGCTGCCCGGGGCGGAGCCATACGCGGGAGAGATGGGCAAGCTGGCGAGCGTTGAGGAGGAGCGCATCGAGACCCGCTGCACGCGCGAGACGATCCGTGCGGCCCTCGAGGCCGTTCGTGCCGTCCATCCCTATGAGGAACCGGCCATCGACGTCTATCCGCTGCACTCGGTGCATGAGTTTGACTGAGGGCCACTATCCCCGGCCGAGCCTGACGCGGAGCGCATCCTCCCGCCGAATGTCGTACGGCTCTTCGTCCGGCACGGCGAGCGTCCCGTCGTCAATGAGCTGGTTGAGCGCCGATTTCTTGTTGAGCAGCGGATTGCGCACGATCGTGCGCGTCTTCGCCGAGTCGTACAGCGCCATCATGAGACTCTGCGCCTCGAGACAGACGCGGCCCCGCGCCCGGTGCTCCGGGCCGCCCTCGAGCCACGCGATGAGCGCCTCGACGGGATTCAACTGCTCCTCGGTCTCGATAGGCTGCCACCCGCGGGACTCCGCGGTCATTATGCTCGCCTCGCGGCCCGCGACGTTTATCATCCCCTCCGGCCCAACGATGAGCTGCCCGCTGCGCACCTTCCCGCCGTTCACATCGCACTCCAGCAGCATCTCGTGCCCGCCCTCGTAGTGCACTATGGCCGTGCAGAAGTCCTCGATGGGCGTCCCGCGCTCGTAGCGATTCGTGTGCCGTCCCGCCTGCCCCACCACAAGCTCCCACACCGGGTCGCCCAGCATGAAGCGATACCAGTCAATGGCGTGGGAGGCACTGTTGAGCAGCCCATCTCCCGTGTGCCACACGAGGGACACGGGGGTGCCAATGGCGCTGTCCCCGAGCAGGTCCCGTATGGCGACGATCGAGGGCCGATATCGCGACTGATGGTGGATGGCCAGCTTGACGCCGCGATCCTCACACACCTGGACCATCTCCTCGGGCCCGGCCAGGTCCTCTCCCATGGGCTTCTCGCACATGATCGCCTTCACGCCGGCCTCGGCGCAGGCGATGGTGATCTCCGGGTGCGATTCCTGCCACGTGCAGACGCTTACGACATCCGGCTTCTCCTTCTCAAGCAGCTCGTGATAGTCCCCGTACCGTGCCGGAAGCGAGAACGCCTCGCAGAACTCTCCCAGCCTGCCCGCGTGGATGTCCGCCCCGGCGACGAGCTCCGTCTTCTCGTTCTCGACGTAGTAGCGCGCGTGCGCCTTCGCGATCCCGCCGGTTCCGATGATCCCGACGCGGTATTGGTTTGCCACAGCGTTCCCTCCCAGGTGGTGATAGGTGAGGACCCATGCTCTGTGGGCGTACTTGGGCGCGAGAGTGCACGTGTCCTCCTCTCGCCGGTGGCGGCCGTCCCCCGGCGCGCATGCCGCCCGGGTGTAGGGAAGCCCACGGGAACCGCTGGGACCATTGACAGCGTTGGTCTTTAGTGCTAGTCTGCTCTCGGGGACTGGCGCTGCGGCTCCGGCAGCGCCGGTGGCTGGTAGACTTGGCCATCAGTGGGCAGTGCCGGTGGGCGGCGCCGGCAAGTGCCGGCCACTGCCCACACGTATCGAGGCGGTGGTCACGTCGCGCGTCGGATTGGTATTCAACCCCTTCAGCTACAAGCTGCACGAAGAGAACCTGCGGATTGTCCAACGGTACTTCGGCCTCTTCCCACCCCTGAGCCTCGCCTGGACCGCGGCCGTTGCTGAGCAGGCCGGGCACGAGGTCGTGCTCATTGATGCCCGCACCCTTCGCCTCAGCAAGGAAGAGACCCTCGAGCGGCTCAAGTACTTCCAGCCCGACATCCTCGGCTTCATGATGACGACGTACATGTATGGCGAGACGCTGGACTGGGCCCGCTACCTCAAGCAGCATCTCAACGTGCCCGTCATGGTGGGCGGGTACAACCTGCGCGTGTACCCCCGCGCGTCGGTGGTGCCCGAGGAGATCGACTTCGGGTGCGTGATGCACGCCATCACCACGGTGCCCGGGCTGCTGGCAGAGCTCGAGGATGGCCGCCACTTCGAGCAGGTCCCGGGGTTGGTCTGGAAGCGCGGGGACGAGATCATCGTCAACCCGCTGCCTGCCGAGCAGCCCGATTTCAACGATTTCCCCTGGCCGGCGCGGCATCTGCTTCCCAACGAGCTGTACGCCGAGTTCCCCACGGAGCGCAGGAACTTCACCGTGCTCGTCTCCAGCCTTGGCTGCCCGTACGGGTGCACCTTCTGCGAGGCGGGCCGAACGCCCCATTCACCGCGGCACACGCAGCTCGTCGTGGACGAGATGGAGCACTGCTACAACGAGCACGGCATTCGCGAGATCGACGTTTTCGATTACGAGTTCCCGTGCAACAACAAGCGCACCGTCGCCATCTGCAAGGAGATCCAGCGGCGCGAGCTCGACATCATCTGGGCCTGCCGCTCGCGTATTGACAGCGTGAACCGCGAAGTCCTCGAGGAGATGGCCAAGGCCGGCTGCAACCGAATCTACTACGGCATCGAGTCCGGCGTGGACGAAGTCCTGAAGACGGTCAACAAGCGGCTCACGAAGGACGTCGTCCGCCAGACGATCCAGGACACCCAGGAAGTCGGCATCCGCCCGCTGGGCTTCTTCCTCGTGGCCGCTCCGGGGGACACCCGGGAGACGTTCCAGGAGAGTCTCGGATTCGCCAAGGAGTTGGATCTGGACTACGTGCAGTTCTCCAAGTGCACGGCGAAACCGCTGACGCCGCTGTGGCAGGACCTCGTGCGCGACCAGGGCCAGGACTACTGGCGGAACTACATCCTGGGCCTCGTCCAGGAGCAGGCGCTCCCGCGGCCGTGGACCGACATGACCAACGAGCAGATCGACGCCATGGCCAAACAGGCGTACCACGACTTCCATTTCCGCCCCAAGTTCATCCTCAAGTCCATCCTGAAGCTCCGCTCGTGGCAGGAGTTCAAGCGGAAGTTCTCCGCCGCCCTCGAGATGTTCCTCCGGCAGGAGGAGCGCGCCGAGGACTGGGACGCGGAGAGCGACGGCTTCATCGCCTACAACGAGAACACCGAAGAGCTTCGCCAGCAGCTCAAGCGGAGCCAACTCGAGGCGCTCAAGGCCTCGTCACCCCTGCGGGAATCGACACACGCCCCGGGGGAGTAGCCCGAACGCCCCCCCAGCGGGCACTCACTCCAGGAGAGGGCTCCCCTCGCAGACGCGTCTTGCCCCGTATCCAGCGTGGCGCTGTGCCATGAGCACGGCCGTAGGCTATTGCGCGCCGTGTGTCTGGGCGGCCGGCGGCCGTTCGGCGACTGTCCGCAGAAATGGGGCCAGAAACGGGAGGCCAACTACAAGGGGGAGGATATAGCCGATAGCTGAGATGAGCATCCCGACGGCGAGCAGTTCGGGTTGCGTGGCGTAGCCACTGAACAGATACAGCACCGTCAGCTCGCGCGTCCCGAAGCCGAGGAGGGTCACCGGGATGTTGCTCACGATCACGATGAGCGCGAGACCCACAAGCACTGTGCCAAAGGGCACCGACACGCCTACCGC
>JASFTE010000431.1:0-4910 GCA_050114035.1 Armatimonadota bacterium
GCCGCCCGATCCATCACGTCCGTCTGCGGCAGCAGCACGAGCGCGTCGAAGTGCGCGCCCTTCCCGGCGGACAGAAGCAGCCGATGCTCTCCCGACGCAAGCTGCACGTCCGGGATGCGGTACCACGACCAGTGGCCATACTGCTCCCCGTAGTGGGCGAACATCTTCGTGTGCGCCCGTTTCGGATCCGTCCAGTCCGTGAACCCGATCATGGCCGCCGCCCGCAGGTCGCGCGCTTCCCCATGAGGACGCGAGCGTCCTCCCAGCACGAGCTTCATAGCCGTGCTGCTGCCCGGCTCCCAGCGCGCCCGCACCCACAAAGCGTGTTTCCCCTCCCGCGACTGGAAATCGTATGCAAGCTGACCGTCTCCGGCAAACACGGCCTCGCCCGCATTGCTCAACTCTGGCACCCCGGCGGCCTTCACCGCACCGCTCATCTCATCGGCCTGTTCCGCCTCCCGCACAAGGGGCGCGCGGGCCACGAGCACCTGTGCCGGTATGCGCCGCTCGCCCCTGCCGGCCCGCACGACGACATCGAAGCCGTGGATCTCGCCCTCCGCGGCTTCCCGCGGTCGCAGGCTCAGCTCCGCCGCCCGGCGGCGTCCCGCCCTATCGTCGCCCTGGACCTCCCAGCCGTCCGGAACGCCTTCCAGCGACACGGGACTGCGCGAGGCGCCGCCGTGGAGCCCGACAGTGATGGATGCCTCATCATCCGGCGCGACGACGAACAGGTTCCGATGCGTCTGGTCGCCGTTCAGGTAGAAGCCAATGCTGTTGAGCGACACGCCCAGAGCGCTCTTGTGGCGCTCGACCCACGAACACGCGGTCCTGACCGGCACTGTCGGCTCTGCCGCGACGAAGGTGATGCGGTTCTCCCCCGGCGACAGCGTCCCGGGCAGCGAGTACGGCGAAGCGACGATCGCGGTACGCACCCTCAGCCCCGTGACCGTCGCGCCTTGGTCTGCGGCCAGATCCAGCCTCAGCCAGTAGGCGTACCTGGCGCTCACATCATCGCGCAGATTCACCTGGGCCTCGCCCGCCAGATCTGGGCTGCTCCACACTTGCTTCCATGTCTTTCCCTGGTCCACCGACAGGGACAGTCGGACCGCGCCCGCCTCCTTCGCCGCATACGCGCCCGTGACGCGGCAGTCCGAGATGATGTACGGGCTCTGGGCCCGATAGATCATGCCCGCAGCCTTGGCCGGATCGCGCGCCAGCAGCACCGACGGCCTCCCCGCCCTCCCCGCCATGCCCATATTGTCAAGCTCCACCGCATCTCCCCCTGTGGTGGGCTCAAACACGATGGCGCCGTTGCCAAAGAGCGGCGGGATCTTGGCCAGCGGGATCGGCTTGCGATCGCCGGTCAGCTCGAACCACCGCCCCTCGTTGTGCCAGCAAATGGCCGCCCGCTCGCCCGGTCGCAGCGCGAAGTCCATGCTGTGCGGGCGCTGCGCCCCACCGTACCGGGCCCGGCTCCGGCGCCCCCGCAGCCACGCGTCCGGGTTCCCGCCCTGCCGCAGCTTCAGGTAGGGGTCCTCCTCAAGACCGCGCCGGCTCACCCGCGTGGCGTTGTCCCGCTCCAGCCAGTACAGCCGCGACGACAGGTCGAACAGCCGCAGGCTTCCATCGTAGAATGCCTGCTGGAACTGGTGGTGCGTGCCGGACGCGTCGTTCGACGACACGCCGGCGGCCAGGAACAGCTTGCGCAGCATGTAGTTCATCGGACCGCACTGGTCGTGGGGATAGATGTTGAGCGCCTTGGTCAGCGTGTACGACACGCGCGGCCGGTGACGCGTCGGCAGGGACTCACAGAAGTGGGCATCGTAGTAGTTCGTGGTGTCGAGCGCGTACCGCATCACCGCGAGGGCCTTCTCCGCATCGTCCGTTGCATCCGGCGCCAGCGTCGCCGCGATGCTCTCCACGCTGAATGGCACCACGTTGTCGTTCGCGCGCCAGCGCGGCAGCAGTGTGGTCTCGGCCGAGGCGCCGTCGGCCCGCCGGAAGGTCACCGATCGCATCCACGGCTCGAAGTCGCCTCCCACCTCGACGGTGAATTCGTCGTCCGCCCCGTCCAGAACACGCTCCACGTACCGTTCCCGGTACTCCACATACCGCGGGTCGGGCAGCTCCCGGACGGGACGGTAGACGGTCATACGGTTCTCCGCCCGGTTCTCCTCGAAGGCGTCCGTCGAGCCATGCGGCTTCACCTTCGCCATGCGGCGTTTCACCTTGCCCTCTGCGTACACTTCCAGGACTACTGCCTCTTGCTGCGGCTCCAGCTCGCAGCCCAGGTGCCCGCGGACGAATCCATCGTCGGAGTCATGCACGCCGTCTCGCTCGTCCTCGAAGTGGAAGAGCGCCCGCGTATGCTCGTCCACCTCAAACTCCTCCGGCGCCGGACCGAAGTCGCCCGCGTACCGGGCCACATCCGAGATGCGAAACTCATCGATGGCCGCATCCGCGGATCCGCCCTCCGTCCACCCCCATTCGCCGCCGATGAACGCCTGCATCGGCATGCTCCGCCGGTCCTCATCCGCTATCCCCATCGCGCGTTCGCGATTCTCGTCGACGGCGACCAGGCTGGCCGGCCACGGCTTCCCGCCGGGGCCTTCCTGCGCCACGCGTCTGCCGTCCACGAAGAGCTGAAGGTGGGCTTTGGCGAAGTCCCACGTCGCGGCAATGTGGTGCCACGTGTCCGCCTGCAGCGGGGCGGCCCCCCGCACCGTCCGCGCCTCCCGGTCGCAGTCACAGATCATGAACTCGAGCTCGTTTCGTCCGTCGGCGTTCAGCTTCCGCAGCCGCGACTGCCGCCGGTGCCCGTAGGCCTTGGACTCGAAGAGGATATGCTCGGCGCCGTCGTCCGCGCTCCACGACGGGCGGCACCAGAACTCCAGCGTCCCGGCCGCCAGCCCCCAGTGCACGGACTTGGCGTCGCCGAAGGTGTAGGCCGTGAGAGTGCCCTCCGAGGCCCCGTTGAACGCCAACCGCCGCTGACCGGTGAACTCGAACGCCCGGTTCAGCGGCGCACCCTCCAACGCTCCCTCCACGAACCCGGCATGGCTGAGCGCCGGCCACGGCCAGCGCTCCCCCGGTCGCACCACCATCCGATCGAGCCACACGGTGAAGAGCGATTCCGGGCCACTGATCGTCTCATTCGTATCCGCATCTCGCACGTACAGGCGCATCCGCACTCGCACGTTGACCGTTGCCGCCTCGTGACTGAACCTGCCCCGCTCGCAGAACTGCGCGAAGTGCCCCTCGGCCAGCTCCACCGTCAGCCAGCGGGGCTGAATGGCGTACTCGCGAATGCGTGAGCCGTCCGCCCGGAGCTGCTCCAGCTCGATGCTCACGGGCGCGCCGTACGCGGCCCGCTCGGCCAGCAGATCGCACTCGAACACCATCTCCTGCCCGGCGAACTCGCCAACATCGATCGTCTGCGAGATGGTGACATCCCGCCCCACATCGTCTGGCGTGTCCTCATCCACCTCGATCCTCAGGGACCGCTTCCCCGTCGTGTGAGCGAAGGTGCCAACGCTGACCAGCTCCCCGGGCTCGACGGCCCAGCCGGCGGGCGAGCGGTCGGCCCCCTCCTCGAAGCTGCCGTTGGTCACGAGGTTCACGGGCGGGAGTTGGCCCGGCGCATAGGCGCCCTCCCCGAGATCGTCGCCCTCCATGCCGAAGTAAATGTCATAGCGGCCTACCACGCCGACCGTGGGCTCGGCGGTCCACACCAGGTAGCTCTGCTCGCACTTCGCCCGGGCGTCGAACTCCGTGCGGTACGCAAAGGGCACCGGCTTCCCAGCGTCGCCCCCGTCGGGATCGATCACGCGCAGCGACGCCGCATCGAACGTTCCGCCAACGCCCGCGCGCCTGAGCAGCAGCGGGAAATCCACCGCCACCTCGACCGGTCGCGGCAGCGCGTCACGATACGGTGTCGGTCGGACCACCGTCGTCCGGAATCGCCATCTGGGGTCCCACCACGCCGATCCGTCGGCTGCCATCGCCATCGAGCAGGCGACGAGGGCAAGCAGCATCACCATGGCCGGCTTCAGACTCATGACGGGGCCTCCCCCTGTTGCGCGTTCGCCGTCGCTGGGCAGATTCGTAGCGCAAGGACGTTTTCCTGCGTGAGCGCACGCCAGCTGGTACGTCATGGCCGAGCGACCCTTCGGCATGGTGCCCGCCATCTTCCACCAGTGCTCCGTCCTGTGCCGCGCCGACCCCGACCATCCCACCTACGGCGTGAGCAACAAGCCTGGCGAGTTCTGCATGTGGCGCGATGCCCTGGACGTATGCGGGCTCGACCCGTATCCGCTGGTGAACATGGCCCTGGAGCGCCCGCTGACCCTCGCGGCCTGCATGGGCCGCTCCTCGCCGCGGATGTCGCATCCGAACTTCTCCCCGAAGCGGGTCAGGTAGGTGCGGAAGTTCGTCAGCAGGATGTAGTCGCCGAAACCGTCCAACGGCATGCCCGTGTACCGCGGCAGCCAGCTCCTGGCGATCTCGAGGCGCTCGATCATACGTTACCGCCTCTCGGGAGTGCGACTCCGATGGCCTGCGCTACCTGTTTTCGAGTATATGATATTAACTAGCTTCGCGGGCTGTTGTGCATTATTGCCCTCACACACCTCACACACCTCACTTTGGGGCTCTGGGGGGCTGTGCGGGCAATCTGGGAGTGAGGTGTGTGAGGTGTGGAGGTTGTGTCGGGCTGGTTTTGTGACCTGGCGTACAATTGGGTGTGAGTGTGCATTCTCTGGATCCTCTGCATCCTCTGCATCGTCTCGTGGCGCGGAGGCGCGCGGGCCGGGAAGCCCGCGCCGCGTGGTGGGAGGCACGGTGAAAAAAAAGTGCCGGGGCCGGGATGCCGCGCCGCTACAGAGGGCGATCTGGAAGTGTCCCATTTTCGT
>JASFTE010000432.1:0-4900 GCA_050114035.1 Armatimonadota bacterium
GCGGCTGATCGTCGGCGGCGTCTTCATCGGCGCCAGCGTGGACAAGATCATCCACGTGGACCGCTTCGCCGACGTCGTGTGGGACTACCAGCTCTTGCCCGACTTTCTCGTGAACGCCTTCAGCGCGTGCCTGCCGTGGATCGAGCTCGTGCTCGGCGTGCTGCTCATCGCCGGCGTCTGGCTGCCGAGCGGCGCCCTGCTTGCCGCGGGAATGACGGTCATGTTCATGGTCGCCGTCGGCATCAATCTGACGCGCGGCACGGAGCACTTCCACTGTGGTTGCTTCGGCACCGGGCAGGAGGGACCGGTAGAGACCTGGGGCCTGGTGGCGGGGGACGCACTCCTGCTCGCGGCCGCAGTGTGCCTGTTCGTGGCCAGCTATCGCCAGCAGCACACGAGGTCGTAGGGGGAGAGAATCGCAGATTCTCAGTGGACCGAGGGTCCTCAGGGATAGCCCCATCCCGCCGCCGCTGGCCGTGACCTGCCCGCCTCTGCCTCACGCCCGCTCGTAGTTCCCCCTCTGCTGCACCTCCCCCGCTGGCACGCCGTCCGCCACCTCCACGGCCTTGTCGGCCCGGTGCAGGTCGCTCCCCATCACCACGACCGAGCGCGTCTTGGCGCCCTCGACCCGCAGGAAGGTCCCCGTCCCCTCCGCCGCCCGGCACCCTCGCACGAAGACATCGCGCCCATTCTCCAGCCGCACGGCCGGGACGGACTTGTCGGCCGCCCCCTGCCGCGCGGTGAAGCCGTCGAGCTGCAGGTCCTCCATCTCCTGGCAGTCAATCGCGCTCCGCCACTGGGCCGACGGCTCCCCGCGCCACTCCACGTCAACATTGCGCAGCGACAGCCCGCGCACGTCCTCACACTCGAGGGCATGTATCTCCTGCTCGCGCTCCAGGTGCTTGTCGATGATGAACCGCGAGTCGCTGATGCTGATCCCCTCGATTTCGTGCCCCTGCCGGCTGTCAATGATGCAGCGCGCCGGGGCCTTGACGGTGAGCCCACTCATGCGCACATCGCGAATCCGCCCCCACGCCGACTCCTCCGTCCGCTGCCGCAGCGTGATCCGAATCGGCTCGCCGCTCTTGTCCTCGTCCGGGAACTCCTGCAGGTCCATGGTGATGTTGGCGAACGACAGATTCTCGATGGTCCCCCCGTCCCGCATCCAGATCCCGATGCCGCGCGCCGTGCCGCGGATGGCGATGTTGCTGAACGTGCAGTCGCGGATGTCGTCATGCGTCTCGGTGCCGATCTTCAGCGCTGTCTTCTTCGTCACCAGCGTGCAGTTCGTCACCGTCACGCCCTCGCAGGAGCGCTTCTCGCCCAGGTAGTCGGTGCTCTTCACCGCGATGCAGTCGTCGCCGCACACCAGGTGGCAGTCCGAAATGTGCACGTGCCGGCAGCAATTCGGGTTGATGCCGTCCGCGTTCACTTGCTCGATGTCATTGAGTACCGTCACCCCGCGCACGTTCGCGTAGTCGCACCCGCACAGGTGCACCGTCCACGAGGGGCACTCCCTGATGGTGACGCCCTCCACGAGGATATGCCGCGACCGGTAGATGCGGATGGCCTGCGGCCGGAATCCCCCCGGCGGGAACGCGGGCGACGTGCCGTCGAGCGTCCCCTGGCCCACCACCGCGATGTTCTCCGCCCCGTCGGCGAAGATCAGCGCGCGCTCCGGGTACGCCTCCTCCCCCGGCACGGCCTTGATGGTGGCATTGGGCGCCAGCTGCAGCGTCACATTGTCCTTCATAAACAGCGTGCTCGCCACATACAGCCCCGGCGGCACGTGCACCACCCCGCCGCCCGCGCCCGTGCACGCATCAATGGCTGCCTGCAGCGGCGTCGTGTCGTTCTTCCCCTCCCCTCCGGCCCCAAACCGCCGCACGTCATACACCATCGCGGCACTCATTCTCCCCGTCTCTCCTTCCCCTTGAGCTGCCGCCCCTCCCGCCGCCCCAACGATCATCGCCGCCCCGGCGGCGCCCAGCTTACCGCAGAACTCCCGCCGCTGGTGCGCCTCGCCCTTCTGCGCTGAGTTGTTCACAGGCTTCACTCCCTCGATCTCTCACGACGGCGCACACTTCGGCGGCTGATCGCCTTTCTCCTGCGAGACGGCAGGGAGAGCCTCCACGATGGCGAACTCCGTGGCGTTGCCTCGGCCGCAGGATACCGCCGCCAATCCGGCGAACCCGTCGACATCCGCCCCAGGGATGGCCGCCGCCATGACCCATCGCGAGCGCGTCCTGACCGCACTGGCTCACGAGGCCCCCGATGCGGTGCCCTACGACTGCTGGGCCACGCCCCTGGTCTACGAGCGCCTCGCCGAGCGGCTCGGGGTCGAGTCGAGGGAGGACGTCCTGCGCGAGCTCGACGTTGACCTGCGCGTCATCCCCGGGCCCAGCTATGCTGGCCAGGAGCTGCAGACCCACGACGACGGCACGGTCGAAGACCTGTGGGGCGTCCGGCGGCAGGTGATGACCGTGGACCGCGCCGGCGTCACCTGGAGCTACAAGCACGTGGTGGAATCGCCGCTCGCGGGCGCCGAGTCCGCCGCCGAGATCGACGCCTACCGCCGCTGGCCATCCGCCGAGTGCTGGGACTACTCCTCCCTGCCCGCCGAGTGCGCCGCCATCCGCGACGCTGGCTACGCGGTCGTCAACGCCGGCGACCGCCTCGACCGCACCGCGCAGCTCAAGACCCTCATGTACCTGCGCGGCATGGAGCGCGTGTACGTTGATCTCATCGAGCAGCCCGCCATTGTCGAAGCCGCCCTCGCCCGCGTCGTCGCGTACTTCCTCGAGTACAATCGCCGCGTGTTCACTGCCGCCGACGGCGGCATCGACATCTTCATGATGGGCGACGACTTCGGCACACAGGGCGGCCCGATGATGAAGCTGGAGACGTGGCGGCGGTTCTTCAAGCCCGGCTTCCGCGCCTACATCGGCGTCGCGCACGAGTTCGGCATCCCCGTCATGCACCACACCTGCGGCGACGTGCGCACGCTCATTCCCGACTTCATCGAGTGCGGCCTTGACATCCTGCAGTCCCTCCAGCCGCGCGCCGGGATGGACCTGGCCGAGCTGAAGCGCGAGTACGGCCGCGATCTGTGCTTCCACGGCTCCATCGACATCCAGGAGACGATGCCGCACGCGGGGCCCGAGGACATCCACGCCGAGGTCGTCGACCGCATGAACGCCGGCGCCCGCGACGGCGGCGTCATCCTGTGCACGGCGCACAACATCCCGGCCGAGACGCCCGTTGACAACGTGCTCGGGCTGTTCGATGCCTACCGAGAGCTAGGAGGACGCGCAGATGCCTGAAGAAGCCCGGACCGCCGCCGCCGATTCGGCCGCCCGGCTCCGAGCATGGCAGCGCCGCATCATCTTCACGCTCTGGATCACCTACTTCGGCTTCTACTTCTGCCGCAAGAACATCTCCGCCGCCCTCCCCGGGATCGAATCGGACCTGGGGATCAGCAACAAAGACCTTGGCGTCCTTGCCGCCTGCCTCGCGGTGACGTACGGCATCGGCCAGTTCATCAACGGCCAGCTCGGCGATCGCTTTGGCGCCCGCCGCCTCGTGACCACTGGCATGTGCGGCAGCGTGCTCATGAACGTGGCCTTCAGCTTCGCCAGGTCTCTGAGCATAATGAAAGTGCTCTGGACCGCCAACGGCTTCTTCCAGTCCATGGGCTGGGGGCCCATCACGAAGGCCGCCGCCAACTGGATAGCGCCAAGCCAACGCGGGCGCTACTCTGGTATTCTCGGGACTTCATACCAACTCGGCGATGCGGCAACGCTTCTGCTGACGGGCGTGCTCCTGGCGGGCTTCTCTTGGCCGGTCATGTTCTGGGTGCCGGCGGCCGTCCTCGCCGTCATCGGGCTGCACTTCGTCATTCGCATCCGTAACGCGCCCGAGGAGGTCGGCCTGCCCACCGTCGAGGAGCAGGAGGCCGGCCAGACCGAGGCGCGTGAGGTGGTTTCCGACGAGCATCTCGGATTCGCCTACACGCTGCGCCAGACCGTGGCCAATCCCCGCGTGTGGGTCGTCGGCATGGCCTTCTTCTGCCTGGACATCATCCGCTGGGGCTTCTTCTACTGGCCCGTGAAGATGATGATGGAGATGCACGGCGACCGGCTCTCCACGGCCGCCATCAAAGGCGCCATCGTCCCGCTCTTCGGATCCCTGGGCGCCCTCACGGCCGGCTGGCTCACGGACCGGTACTTCGGCGGGCGCCGGGCTCCCGTGGTGTCCGTCATGATGCTCGGCCTCGCCGCGGCCGTCTACCTGTTCGTCGGGGCATCCCAGGGGGCAACGCTGCTGGTGGTGGTGTTGCTGGCCGTCATCGGCTTCCTCACCTACGGCCCTCACGTGCTCATGGTAGGCACCATGGCCATGGACTTCGGCACCCGCAAAGCCGCCTCAGCCGCCGCCGGCTTCATCGACGCCCTTGGCTACGCGGGCGTGGCCGTCGGCATGGTGGTGACGGGCCTCATCGTGGATCACTACAAGAACATCGGGGACGAGCCGGGTGGGTGGCAAATGGCCCTGCTCTTCTGGTGCGCCGCCGCACTGGCCTCCGCCATTCTCATGGCTACCCTCTGGCGCTCCAGGCCGCCCAAAGGGGAGTACCACTGACGAGGCGAGGGTCGGGGGGGGCGGCCTTGAGTCCTCTCACTGCCCTCCGCCCGGTATCGCCCGGTGCAGCGCCTCGCCCAGCTCCTCGATCCGGTACGGCTTCGCCACGCACGCGCAGAATCCGTGCTCGCTGAAGTCCGTCATGATCGAGTCCGTCGCGTACCCGCTCGATACGACCGCCTTCACCTCCGGGTCCACCTCCCGCAGCCGCTTGATCGCCTCCCTCCCACCCATCGCTCCCGGGATCGTCAGGTCCATC
>JASFTE010000433.1:0-4897 GCA_050114035.1 Armatimonadota bacterium
GCGCGGATCCGTCGCCAGCGCCGCGATACTCACGAGTCCTCCCCCCCGGTGCTCGTGCCGCCGGCCGGCGGGGGCACGACGATGTCATAGCCTGCATTCCGCCAGGCGATGATGCCCCCGCGCAGCAGGATGAGCTCCTCGCAGCCCCCCTGCAGGAGCCGTTTGGATACCCGCATGGCGAGCGGGCAGCCCTCCTCGTGGCAGTACAGCAGGATGGGCCCATCCTCGGGCAGCCGCTCGCGGACCTGGGGGTATGTCGAGGTGAAGTCGTGATACGGCAGGTTGATGCTCCCCGGCAGGCGCGCCGTGCTGTACTCGGAGGCATCGCGGGCATCGACGACGATGACGGAGCCGTCCTCGAGGAGGGCGTGCGCCTGGTCCGGTTCGAGCTGATCCACCCTCTCCCAGACCCACACAGGCGTGCCTGGCCACTCCACCTCGCCAAGTGCCATCGGCACGCCCATCGGGTGCAGGGCGTTGCTCAGGAGGCCGAGGGCGGCGCCGATGGCGACGATGGCGGCCGCGCGTAGGAGCAGAGGCCGTAAGCGGCCGATACCCGAGTTAGCAGGACCTGACGACATTCTCCTTCTCTCCACAGGCGCGGCCGCAGGCCCGCGGCCTGCGCTACACGGGGCTCACGACTCGACCACCGGGCCCCAGCGCTCCTCCCGCACGAGCAGCTTCTCGCCATCGGAGAAGCCGTCGCCGCGCGCGCCGAGCAGGTCGATGAGGCGTTGGCGCCACGCAGCCACGCGGGCCCTGTGCGCCGGGGCATCGGCGAGGTCGTGCAGCTCCTCGCGGTCATTGACCAGATCGAAGAACTGCTCCTTGCCCGTGGCCGGGAAGTAGATGTACTTCTCGCGGCCGTCGGTGAGGAACTGCATGGCCTCCTCGACGCTGTAGCACGGCGAGTGCTCCCCGTGGAAGAACTCCCGCCACCGCTCGCCGCGGATGGCCCCGAGCATACTGCTGCCCGTGACCGAGTCGGGGATGGACGTGCCGGTGGCCTCGAG
Organism: Armatimonadota bacterium; assembly: GCA_050114035.1. GTDB lineage: Bacteria > Armatimonadota > Zipacnadia > JAUWAU01 > JAUWAU01 > JAUWAU01. The sequence continues at coordinate 1,014 of JASFTE010000433.1, forward strand.
GATGGTGGGCATGACGTCCTGGAGGCCGACCACGTGCTCGAAGGTGCCGCTGGGCATGTCGAGGCCCCCGGGGTAGCGGATGAGCATCGGGATGCGGGCGGAGCCCTCGTAGGCGTAGGTCTTGCGGTGGAGGTGATGGTCGCCCATCATGTCGCCGTGGTCGGAGGTGAACATGATGAGGGTGTTATCGAGCACACCCATGCGGCGCAGCTCGTCCATGAGGCGCCCGAGCTCGTAGTCGAGGTGCGTGACGCAGCCCATGTACCCGACGCGGCCCCGGTGGTCCTGCTCCGGCGTGAGGCGCCCGTGCCAGGCGGTGATCTCGAGGCCGGGGTTGGGGATGTCGTGCTTGGCGGCCCAGTCGCCGATGGGAATCTCGGGCAGCGCGCGGTCGGTGTACATGTCCCAGAAGAACCGCGGCGGATCGTAGGGCGAGTGCGGCCGCAGGTGGGAGCACCAGACGAAGAAGGGCCGCGTCGGGTCGCGCCGGCGGATCTGGTCCAGCGTCACGTCGGTGGTCCAGACGGTCGGGTGGTAGCGCTCCTCCAGGTGCCAGGGTCGTGCCAGCCAGCCATTGGCGTCGCAGGCGTGGCCGCGCTCGTGGGCGTTGGGGCCGAGCTCGGCCCGCAGCCAGTCCCAGTAGTCGTCCACGCCCTCGCGCAGATCGTGGCAGATGACGGTGTGGAAGCCGTAGAGCTTCCGCCGCGGGTGCATGTTGCGCCAGCCGACGTTGATGCAGTGGTAGCCATCGTCGGCGAGGACCTGGGCCAGCGTGTTGCGCTCGTGCCACTCCTCACCGGAGTACCCGATGAGGCCGCACGCGTGGCTGGCCTGGCCGCCGTGGAGGCAGCGCCTGGCGCCGGTGGTCGAGGGGATCTCGGTGTAGGCGTTGGGGAAGTAGGCCCCGTGGTTGACGAATGCGTCCACGAAGGGCGTCTCGACCACGGGGTGGCCCGAGAGGCTCACGTGGTCCCCACGGTGCTGGTCGGTAGTGAAGAGCAGGATGTTTGGGCGTTGGTCGGGCATGGGTTGGCTCCTTGAAGCCCTCGGCGCGCGGGAAGGCTAGGACGCGTAGACGTTGGTGTCGCGCTCGATCTGGGTTTCCGGCGGCGTGATCTCATCCACGCCTTCGTGCAGTACCTTGAAGCCGAGGAACCGGCTCAGGCGGACGATCTCGTGCACGTGGTCGCCGTAGAACATGACCCGGTGCAGCCCGTAGTGCCAGTTCTCGGCGATCTTGCGGGCGTTGGCGACCTTCGTGGCGACTTTGGTCCGGCAGCCTCTGTCCACGTCCGGGTTGCCGGTGATCTTCCCCGTCGAGATGAGCATGGTGTCGGTGCCCACCAGCTTCGCCATCGTGATCTTCTGGCCCACGCGCATCTTCACCTGGAGAGAGGCGCCCCTGAGGTCCTCGAGGTGGTTCCGGATGATGTAGGGGCACTGCTTCCCCTCGGGGCCGGCCATCTTGATCGCCGAGACGCAGTGGGCATGTATGATGGTGTCGTTGGAGGTGTCGATGACCGGGTCCGTGACGAATCCGGGCTTGCCGGTGAGGTAGAGGAAGATCAGATGCGTCATGCTCGACGGGAGATCCCGCTCGCAGATGCCGCCGAGGCCCTCGCCGTTGAGGCGCGAGAAGCCCAGGCAGGGATAGGCCAGCCCGCGGCGCATCAGCCCCAGGCCGAGGCAGTTGATGGTGATCAGATGGGCGCTGTGCTCCTCGAGGAGCTTCTTCATGGCGAAGTACATCCGCGACGAGTTGACGATATCCTCCCGCGTCGGCTCGACGACCTTCCTGGCCTGCCTGATCCAGCGCTCCGCATCGGCCTCGGCGAGCTTGTCGTCCACGCTCTCGTAGGCCTCGGCGAGCTCGGGCAGATGGATGGTCTCGATCTCGACGCCGAACCTGTCCCGGAGGCCCTGTGCGTACTCAGCGTTGGGTCCGCCGTTTCGCATGTAGAGTATCCGCGCGCGCTTCAGGTGATGTATCGCGCGGAAGGGCCGCACGGCGGCGATGACGTCGCCGAGGTCGCTGGTGGCGAGCAGCTCGACCCTCTTGCCCTGCTCGGCTAGGGGCGCGATGGTGGTCCACTCGTGCCCGCTGTACGGCAAGGTGAGGAAGATGGTGGGTATCTCGAGCGCGAGGATGTCCTTGAGCAGCCGGCCGGTGCCGAGGCTGAGATGGATGAGGATGATCCCGTCCACGTCGCGGAATGTAGTCTTGAGCGCCTCCACCTGGCCCGCGTCGCTCACGAGTCCGCCGTCAACGAACTCGACGTCGGGGAGTCGCCGCTGCAGCCTGGCGAACCGGGCGTCAATCCGCCTGACGTCCGCGTCGTGGTCCCACTTCGGGTTGGGCCAGCCGGCGCCCCGCCGCACCAGGTAGGCCTTGCCCACGCGGACCTTGGATCCCGGGCCGCTGCCAGTCGCGGGCGCCGACGGCCGTGCACTGGCGGCCGCGGCGATCCCAGATCCGGCGAGAGACAAGGCATATCCGCCAGCGGTCGCCTTCAGGAAGTCCCGTCGTCTCAGAGTCCGTGCCATGTCGTCCTGCGCCTCCTTCGCCTTGGGTGCGTTCCCTGTGTTGCCCCGCGTCACGCAGTCGTGTCGTTTGCGGGGCGCTCTCCGCATCGTAAGACAGTTCGCCTCGCGGGGAGCAAGTTCCTGGCGAGGGCGCCCGCGTCTCGCGCGCCGGTGATCCTCACTTACCCAGGGCGGGAGGATTCGGCGCCCCCAGGGTGAAGCAACAGCACCGGGCGCGGGGGGGGCACGGGGCTGGCAAGTGAGAGGCGCGCGGAGACGCTGCGAACGCAAAGCCACAAGGCCAAGGAGGCACTCGAATGGGCCGCATCAAGCAGTCGCTGACGTGGGGAATGGTGAATCGCACGGGCCTCGAGCCGGCGGAGTCCATCAAGAAGGTGGCCGAGATCGGATTCGCGTCGATCGAGATGCTGCCGCAGGAGAACTGGGATCTGGTGCACGAGAACGGCATGGAGATCGCCATCGTCGTCGGCCACGCCTCGCTGCGGGACGGGCTCAACAAGCGCGAGAACCACGACCGCATCGAGCAGGAGCTGCTGGAGAACATCGAGCTCGCGGCCGCGAACAACATCCCGAGCCTCATCTGCTTCTCCGGAGACCGGCACGGGGCGTCGGACGAGGAGGGCATCGAGGTGTGCGCCGAGGGGCTGTCGCGGGTGGCCAAGGCGGCGGAGGAGAAGGGCATCAACCTGTGCCCGGAGCTGCTCAACAGCAAGGTCAACCACGAGGGCTACCAGTGCGACTTCACAACGTGGGGCGTGGACCTGTGCCAGCGGGTGGACTCGCCGCGGGTGAAGCTGCTGTACGACATCTACCACATGCAGATCATGGAGGGCGACCTCATCCGCACCATCACGGAGAACATCGAGTACATCGCCCACTTCCACACGGCGGGCAATCCGGGTCGGCACAACATCGACGACGAGCAGGAGATCTACTATCCGGCCGTCATGCGGGCCATCGCCGGGACGGACTACGATGGATTCGTCGGGCACGAGCTGTCGGCCAAGGATGATCCCATGGATGCGATCGTCGAGGCGTATAAGGCGTGTGACGTCTGAGAGAGCCGGCGAACACGGCTTGACAATGTGCAATGCCACACGGCGGCGATAGCTGTCAGGGGCGACCCGGTGAGGGTCGCCCCGTTCTGTCGGACCGCTCCCAGGGCACACATGGGCCCGACCCTTGACCCACTGAGACGCGTGTGATAGCCTTGCTCTTGCCCGGCTACAGAGAGTGCATCTGGAGGCGTCGAATGGGAAGAGTGATGGCGAAGGTGCGATTGGCGAACGCCATTGACCTGGCGCTGGCCCAGCAGGGCGTCATCAAACCCGAGGAAGTCC
>JASFTE010000434.1:0-4894 GCA_050114035.1 Armatimonadota bacterium
GGTGCAGAGCTGTGCCTCGAGTGTGTCCTCGGCCAGGTAGTGACCGGTGAGCGCGATCCCCGCCGCCTCGCACCAGTCGTAGCATTGTTTCGAGAACGATTCCACGAACAGCAGGTTCAGGGCGCGACGGTAGTCGTAGCGGACCTTGGGGCTGCGGTCGTGCTCGAAGAAGAGCAGCGGCAGATGATCCAGCAAATCGTACCCGCAGCGCTGCTCGAATGCAGCCGGCAGACTCTTGCTCCAGGCGCAGCTCTCCGGGCGGTTGTGAATGGCCGGCTCATCCGTGAAACAGCCTGGAATCAGCCCGCCGAGGTCGCCGCCGAAGCGCTCCCTGTAGGGATCGTACGTGACCTCAATAAACGCCTGCACCGCGTCGGGATTGCCCAGATCGGCGTACGGCTGCGCGCCGAAGCGGTTCGTCGGAGCCATCAGCTCCTCGTAGAACACATAGCGCGTGCCGTCCTGGTCCACCTCGCGCATCCGCTCGTAGCTGACGAGTCTGCGGGAGGCGTCGAACTCCAACCCGAAGCAGGCGATCGGTCGCGCCCGGTCCGCCAGGGTCGCCTCGGCCGGGGCGATGCGCAGGTAGCGCTCCGCATAGTCAGGGTCACGATCCAGGACGAGCCCGCCCGCGAACCCGCTCGGCCACAAGTCCTCGTCGTACATCCAGGTGAGGAAGCCGTTCTCCCGTCCCTGCTCAACGCTCGCGCCAAACGCCTCGAACCACTCGTCTGACAGGTAAGGCGTGCGGAGCCCAACGCGCGAGTGGAAGAAGCCGCCTCCGAACCCCTGCCGCCGCATCTCCCGCACCTGCCGCTTGACCTCCTCGGGCTCCAGTTTGTCATCGATGGCCCAGAATGGGGCCGGGCGGTAGATGCGTGGCGGGTCAGATAGCTGTCGGAAATTGTACGGCACAACACACTGCCCCTTTCCGGCGCCGCCGGCAGATTTGGCGCCAAGCAGGCATCGGCGACGCTGGGCAGTGGTTCGTCGCGGCGCTGCACGGAACCTCCGGTCTACGGCCCTGCAAACGCCTGTTACTTCGGGGGCCTCAGAAATTTCGATTACGTAACAGGTTCTTTACCGGCTGGTACTCCCGAGACGGGAAGAATAGACACAGGAACGCCCCCAAAAGGGGGCAGAGCGGGGAACCAGCAGAGCAGGGAGAGGAACGAGTGGAAGACGCGGCCCTTGCAGCCATGACCGCGATTGCCGCGGCTCTCGCAGCCGTCATCGCCCGTCTCAGTCCACTGGGACGACGCACGTGGACGTCCATTGCGCTGGGATTTGCCGGCCTCTCTCTCTCTCTCCTGTTTCGTCTCCGCGACTCGGCCACGGCGGATGTACTCGAGCACGTCACCTCCGTGGGGGCAGCCACCTTCCTCGTGCATGGCCTGGCCATGTACCGCTGCGCCGCAAGCTCAGCAGACGAGCAACAGCTTCATCCGTCCTTCTGGAAGTTCGTTGCCGCCGTCTCAGTGCTGCTGTCATTTGCGGCGGTGGTCGGCACACTGGCGCCGGCGGGAACTGCCGGCGGCGGGCTGCTGGCGATGGCGGAGGGGCCTGCCTGGATCGTCGCCCTCCTCATCATGATGGCCCTGCTTATCCGTCGCGATGCGGGGCTGCCCGAAGCGCTGAACGCGACGGCGGGCACTTTCCTGGTTGCCGGCGCCGCGATCATGCTCTGCTTCAATCAGCCGCCGCTGGCAGAGTACCGACCCCAGGGCGTTGCCGAGGGGCTGGTCATCGCCACCGTGGCGCTGGGCATCTGGTTCCTGTTCAGCTCGCTGGCCATGGTCCTCCGAGCCGAGTCGGCGCAGCAGAAGCGCCTCTACGAGCAGATGTTCCAGGACGCCACGCGGCGCCGCATGGCGGAGGACGAGGCCGCCCGCCGGAACGCCGAGCTCACCACCATGCTGCGGGTCAGCAACGCCATCTCTTCGGCGCACAAGATAGACGAAGCTCTCGACGTCGTGTCCGCCCAGGTGCTCGACCTGCTCCAGACATCCCGCTGTAGCATCCGACTGCTCGATGGCGCCGGATGGATTGCCACCAAGATCGCCAGCGCCACGCGCCAGCCCGACGGCTCGGTCAGCTCGCTCCGACACAGTGCCGTCCCGGGGACCGCCGCGCAGCCGGAGGTCGCACCTGCGGATCCAGACGATGCCGGCGGCGGAGACGACGGGGATGGGGAGGCGCCCGCCGCCGAGCACGAGGTCAAAGCGACCATCAGTGTACCCCTCATCGCGGAGGGCAAGCACCTCGGCATGCTGTGCGTTGAGGAGCACGAGCGCGACAGGACCTTCACCCCGGAGGAGACCGCGGTGTGTCAAGGGATCGCGGACCAGGTGTCCATGGGCCTGCATCGCTCGCGGCTTCTGGACGAGCTGCAGAAGCGCAGCGGTCAGCTCGAGAGCCTCAGTCGATCCCTGCGGGAGGCGAATCGGTGTCTGGCGCAGCTCGCGGCCGTGGATACGACCACCGGCGTGTTCAACCGCCGCCTGCTCGAGGTCAAGCTCAAGTCGGAGATCGAGCGCTGCGCGCGACACAGCCACAGCCTCTGCATCATCATGGCCGACCTGGACAACTTCAAGGAGTACAACGACCTGGCGGGCCATCCCGCCGGAGACAAGGCGCTGCAGCGCATAGCGATGGGTCTCACGGAGGGCACACGATCGAGCGACATCGTAGGACGCTTCGGTGGGGACGAGTTTGTGGTCGTGTTGCCCGAGACGACGTCCAAGGAGGCCGCCGTCGTCGCCGAGAAGGTGCGGCGCATAGTGGGCAACCTATTCCTGCCGGGGCAAGAAGACGTGAGGGGCGGCGGGGTCACGATTAGCTGTGGAGTGGCGTGCTGGGATGGCCCCGGGGACGATTGGAAGGCCCTCATTCAGCGGGCCGATGCAGCGCTGTACCAGGCCAAGCATGAGGGCGCCAATGCGGTACGGGTCGCAGCCGGCCAATAGGGCGATGCACAGCCGACGAACACCGTGAATCAGCCATCGTGGGGACGGTCCATCGGGTTGTCCCTACTTCCTTGTCCTCAGCCATTCCGTGAGCTTCTGCAGCGGCATCGTATTGATGACGTCCCCCGCCTCAACCCACCCGCGCCGGGCCGTCAGCACAGCGAAGCGCATGTTGTCCAGCATCGCAACGGAGTGCGCATCCGTGCACAGGGCCAGCCGGACGCCGGCTTCCTTGGCCAGGCGGCAGTGGGCGTCATTCAGATCCAGCCGCTCCGGGTAGGCGTTGACCTCCAGCGCCGTGTCCGTCGCCGCCGCCGTTTCGATGACTCTCTCCATGTGCAGGCCATACGGCGCCCGCTTGGCGATGAGCCGTCCCGTGGGATGGCTGATGATGTGCACGCGGCCCGTCTCCATTGCCGCCACCATGCGCGACGTCATCCGATCGGCGTCGCTGGAGAATCCCTGATGAAGCGCGGCGATGACCACGTCCAGCTCGTCGAGCAGCTCGTCGGGGTAGTCCAGTGAGCCATCGCCCTTGATGTCCACCTCGGTGCCGATGAGTATCTCGATGTCGTCGTACTGCTCGCTCAAGCCCCGGACGATCCCGATCTGCCCCTCCAGCTCCGTGGGCGACAGCCCACTGGCGACTGTGAGCGACTGCGAGTGCTCCGTGATGGCCATGTACTCATAGCCCCGTGCCCGGCAGCCCTCTACCATGTCCTCGATGCTCGCCACGGCGTCGCTCCACGTGGTGTGCATGTGCAGGTCGCCACGGATGTCGTCCATGTCCAGCAGATCGGGCAGTCCCCCGGCCTCGGCCGCCTCGATCTCTCCCAGGTCCTCCCGAAGCTCCGGCGGGATCCACGGAAGCTCGAGGGCCGCATAGACGTCTTCCTCCGTCGCGCCCGCGATCTGCTTGTCTGTCGCCTCCTGGAACACCCCGTATTCGTTGAGCTTGAGCCCCCGCTGGATCGCCCGCTGTCGCAGCGCGATGTTGTGCGCCTTCGAGCCCGTGAAGTACTGCTGTGCGGCGCCGAAGCTCTTGGACGGCACGACGCGCAGATCGATCTGGGTGCCGTCGGTCAGGTAGCAGCTCACCTTCGTGTCGCCGGCCGCGATGACTTCGTCCATCTCCGGCAGCTCCTGGAACACCTGCGTCACCTTCGAGCCCTTTCGCGCCGCCGCCAGCACGTCGAGATCCCCGACGTTCTCTTGGCCGCGCCGCGTGCTCCCGGCCAGGCTCACCTGCGTGACGCCTGGGACGTCGGCCACCTGTGACGCGATCGCCTCGCCTAATGGCAGTGCATGTCCGAGCAGGCGGCGCTCGCGGCCCTCGCGGAACAACTCGATACCGCGCAGCACGTTCTGCTCCGACTTGGCCCCCATGCCGGGCAGCTCTCGCAGTTGCTCCGCCTCGGCCGCCGCGGCGAGCTCATTGACGCTCTCTATCTGCAGCTCGTTGTAGACCAGCGCCACTTTCTTCGGGCCGAAGCCTGGTATCTCGAGCATGTCGAGCAGTCCTGATGGGAACTTGTCCCGCAGCTGCTGGACCGCCGCCAGCTCTCCCGTGTCCAGCAGCTCCTCGATCTTGCCCGCCGTCCCCTTCCCAATTCCCGGGATGCTCGTCAGCTCGCCATCGTCGCGCAGCGAGGTGAGCGGAATCGCCAGCCCCTCGATGGTGCGGGCCACGTTACGGTAGCTGCGTACGCGGAACGCATTCGCGCCGTCTATCTCCAGCAAGTCGGCCAGTTGCGAGAAGACTCCTGCGATCTCGCAGTTCTCCATCGGTCCACCTCCCGGCACGGCGGTGCACGCCCTGCGGGTCGGCCTCGGCCGCGGGCTGTGCGCCGGCCATGAGCGGCATGGCGCTACGGCGTCTCAACAGCATTCTGCTGCAACTGCCCGAGGAAATCAAGGGAGCGAAATCG
>JASFTE010000435.1:0-4892 GCA_050114035.1 Armatimonadota bacterium
GCCCTGTGCGACGAGATGCTCCAGCGCGACCCGGACTACTACCGAGCTGCCAACAGCCTGGCGCTGGTCTACGCGAAGCAGGGAACCCTCCTCCATAGCCGGTGGGAGGCGCTTACCCAGGACCCACCCGCGCGATTCGGCGGCAAGGAGCGAGAAGCGTTCGTTGCTGCCGGACTCGACGAGTTCGGCCATTCGGCGCCTCAGCGGCTCGCCGCTGTCAGAGACGCCAAGTGGGACAAAGCTGAAGAGTTGCTGCAGCAGTCGCTGCAACTGCGGCCTCGATCGGCAGAGGTCCACACCAATCTGGGCTCTCTGGAGTATGCCAAGGGCAACCTGCGCACCGCTGAGCACTACTACGCCCGGGCGGTGCTACTGGACCCCGTGTTCGCCAACGCCCGGTTCGGCCTGGGGATGGCCCTGGAGCGCCAGGGCCGTTTCGCAGAGGCGGCAGGGCAGTACACGGTCGCGCTACAGCTCGATCCCGCCCACAGGCAGGCGTGGAAGCGCCTGGCCAACACTTACCAAGCGCTCGGCCAAGTCGCCGACGCGCAGCACACCCGCGTCCGCTACGAGATATAGCTTCCCCAGCCGAAAAATCCCGCGAAAATCGATACAACCCCTCAGCCGATTTCGGCAACTAATACTAGTACACAGGCCATGTGTATCTGATATCCCAGAAGGGAGGGACGCACACGTGATGACAGCGCAGCGCAGGAAGCTATCGCATCTAGTACTCGCAGGAGTCGGGGCCGCATTACTGGTCTTGGCCGCAGTGTGGGCGTGCGACGAGCCGCCGTGGATCGAGATACAGGGCGTCGGCGAAGGAGACATGGTCCAGGGCGACGTGCCGCTCGAGGGAGTACCCACCGACGGGGGCGGTTCCACCGGCGCGTTCTCGCTCTCACGCCTTCTTGCCGTGCAGGAGGTGAAGAAGCCGGGCGACGTCGAGATCGCCCGAGTCGAGTTCCTGGCCAGAGGCAACCGCATCGACATGGTCAGCACCGGACCGCCGTGGCGAGTGATCTGGGACACGAAGACGGCCCACGACGGGCACTGCTGCCTCAAGGCCATGGCCTACGATGCAAACGGCGAGTATCTTGGCCGCTCTCGCACCGTGCGTGTGGTCATCGGCAACCTCATCGAGATCGACGAGCCGACGTTCCGCGAGGTTGTCAGTGGCACCGTCACGGTTTCGGGGAGCATCCAGGCAGGCGTGAATGCAGACAAGTTGAGGCTCTGCGTCCAGGGCCAGCGGTTTGCCGAAACGCCGGACTCGCCCTTCTCCTTCGAGTGGGACAGCACGAGCGTGGATGACGGAGACCACATTCTCCGGGTCAAGCTCTACGACGGCAAGAAGCGCCTTGGGCACGGCTCTGTCAGAATCGTGGTCAACAACCACTAGCCGCTGCCGCAGTAGCGGACGCCGAGGCACTCGCGGCATCCATCGGCCAACCAGCCGATGGATGCCGATGCCGGCGTCGTCAGCGTGCTTTCCGGCATCACGGGAGTATGGAGGTATTGAAGTGAACGCTGATACGCAGGCGACGCCCGCCAAGCCGGCGGTGCCATCTCTCAACGTCCTCTCCCGCGTCGGGCTCATGGCCCGCTGCATCGCGCACGATCTCAACAATCACCTCACGGCGGCCTACGGACAGATCGAGCTGGCCCGCATTCGCACCGCGGCTGCCGATCCCCAGAGCCGCCACATCTGGCACGCCCGCAGCGAGCTGGAGTTCTGCGCCGACCTCATCAGCTACCTCATGCCCGGCGGCCCCGCGGGCGTTGCGGCCCACGACACCAACGCCGATCCCCACGAGGTGCTCGAGAGCGTCCTGGAGCGATGCGCCCCGACGCTGGAGGCCAACGGCGTCACCGCCACGCCGCAGCTTGCGCCCGGGCAGTTCACCGTCGCGGCCCCCGCCTGGGCCCTCAAGCACGTGTTCACCAATCTCATCGGCAACGCGTGCGACGCCATGCAGGACGGCGGCGAGCTGCACATCGCCAGCATGCGGCGCTATGGGCGCTTCCAGATCATCATCCGCGACAACGGCCCGGGGATCGCGGATGAGGACATCGACCGCGTCTTCGATCCGTCCTTCACGACGAAGGACCGCGCCCTCGGCCACGGCCTCGGTCTGGCCACCTGCCAGGCCGCCGCGGAGCACTTCGGCGGCGCCGTGAGCGTCGAGAGTGGCGGCGGGCCCGGCGCCGCATTCACGGTTGCCTTCGACTTGGCGGTGGGATCTCGCGCATCGGGGTGATACGAGCGGGGCCGAGCCCCCGGCGGACCGCCTCAGCCGCTACGCCGCGGCGGGGACCCGCCGCTGTTGGCCCATACTCCTGCGCCCTCCTACATCCGTCGTATCCTCTACGCCGATCCGGGTGACGGCTGCAGAAAGGTACTCAAGCACCGCCTGGCGAAAGCCAGAGATCGGAGACATGGCACTATGTAGGAGGAGGGGAGGTATGGCTCGGCGGTCACGGGGCGAGCAGGCCGAGCACGACCGGGTCGTGTGTCTTGTCGCACAGCAGCGCTTTCCCAGGGAGACGTGCCGCGTCGTTACGAACCCCGGCGACGAACGCAACCACGGCCTCACGTACGCCACGACCACCGGCAGTCGGCGCACCGTGTATCCGGACATCGTCGCCGTCCTGGAGCCCGGCGCGAAGGTCGTGGCCGTGGGCGAGGTGGAGACGCAGAGCACGGTGACACGGGCGGCGCTGCGGCACTGGCGCACCTTCGCCCGGCACGCCAGGCAGTTCTACCTCTTCGTCCCGCTCGAGCGGGCGCAGGTGGCGAAGCAGCTGGTCGAGGGGATCGAGAACGTGCGGCTGAGGATGTACTGCTGCGGCCCCCGGGAGAGCATCGTCGTGAACGATGTCTGAGGGCGCTCCCCGCTGTGTGCTATGCGGCGTGAGGATCGCCGAGCAGCCGGTCCACCAGAGCGTGAATCGTATCCAGCTCCAGCGGCTTCCGCATGCACGCCTCGGCCCCGGCCTGCAGACACGCCGCCTCCATCCCCGGGTCCACGAAGCCGGTCATCATCACGCAGTGGCCCGCGGGCATCAGCCCCCGCAGCATGCGCAGCGTGTCGAGGCCGTCGTGGCCGGGCATACGGACATCAATAAGCACGACGTCGAAGCTCTGGTCGCTCGCCTCCGCGACTGCACCGAGCGCGTCGGCGGCGGCGACCACGTCGTGCCCGATGCACTCCAGCATGTCGCTCAGAGTGCTCCGCACGTACTCGTCGTCGTCAACCACGAGGATGCTTGCCTTGTCCATATTCGCCCCCCCCCAACGTCCTGCCCGTCGTCTACGGCAGCGGCTCGCCCCGGCCCGCCAGGGCCACGTGCGCCAGTGCTGCCGCCAGATCTTCGAAGCACGCCATGCGATCTCTGAGGCCCGTGGCCTCGATCAGGCCCCCGGCGGCCCCGGGCGGCATCACCAGGGCGAACTGCCCCTGGACACGTGACACGCTCACCTGGCACGACACGAGCGGGCCGCTGCTGTCTATGCGCAGCCCGGTCACACCGCTCAGGTCGAGCAGCACTGCGGACCTGCCGCCCTGGATAGCGCCGCGGACCTCCTCGGTCAATCGCGCCCCTCCGTGCTCGCCTCCGCCGAATACGCCCTCCACCCGGATGCCCAGGACCCGCGGCGCGATCTCGCACAGGTGGAGTGCACACTGATCGGACACACGGACCGTCTCAGCGGGACGCAGTGCCCACGGATCATGGACGGCGTCCGCCGGACGTTCCACGCTCTCCTTCAGCCCCGCCTCGTCCGCCCGTGCCGATACTCCCGCCAGGTCCTGCCAGAGCCGGTCCGCCTCCGCCTCGTCCACGGCCACAGCTGCTGTCGGCTCCAGCACCGGTGCGTCCCCCGTCGCCACGGCCGGCTCGACATACGTGTACCAATGCTCCTCCGTACCGCCCGCGCCAAGGAATGACTTGCGGAAGGCGTAGGCGTCGGCCCCCCCGTTCATCGCGCGGCCGAGTTCTTCGAGTTCCTTATGCAGCAGTGCCATCTGACCGTGTCGGCTCAAGTGTCCGATCCGCTCCCCGTACATACGCGCGAGGCCGATCTTGGACTGCATGAAGCCCACCTCCACTGCAGGTGGTTTCCTACTTGCCGCTGCTGCGCCCCCCACGCGCATCTATGTGCTCCTTTCCACGAAGTGCGTATCGCAAATGCAAGCGGGGCCTGAAGGGGCTGCAAAACGTAGGTGCTGCTTACGTCACGCCCGTGGGGACGCTCTCTGGTGCGCCCGAGAAATGCCGACGACCCTCCGGTTGGGGGGAAGTCGGGAGGGTCGCCGGTAGCTGCATGGCGTCTACTTGGGAGGGACGCTATGCTCCGTCGTCAGTATACCCCGGAAACGGTCCGCCCTAACGTGACCGCGCGGGACCCAGTGACGGCCACCCATTTCTCAGGCAGTCGGTCGCCCACGGCGACGAGCTCTGTTCGGGAGCGACGGTCCGGGATCGCAGGGGCGCCTTACTCAATTCCCGCGCCCGTGCTTCCATCGGTCGCCAAAGCGCCCCTTCCGGGCATTCCGGTGTGAGTATGTGTCGTGTGTCTCCCATCTGGCAGGCCCAGTTGCGTACGCCGGGCGGTGCGGAATGCCCGAGGCCGCGACCGCTCGCGAGAGACAGGACCTGGCCAAAGAGCCGGGGAAGTGCATGGGCGAGACCCTCACCGAGCCCCGGGCATACCGCATTCGCTCCGGCGATGCGGCGGCATTCGCCGAGCCGCAGCAGCCCACGGCGGTATTCCGGAAGAGCAAGCCGCTCGAGCGCGCCGACAACGGCCAGTCCCCTGTCCGGCACGTGATCTACCTCAAGCTCCCGCGGGCCCGTGGCCGTGACGCACTACACCGCCGGGGCCAACC
>JASFTE010000436.1:0-4889 GCA_050114035.1 Armatimonadota bacterium
GCGTCATCTCCGAAGCTGCTGCGTCCACCATTGTCGTCCCTCCTCGGCCAGTAGCTGCCCGCATCCAGGAGAGTGAACAGGACCGGGCAGTCGTCACTTGTACCGCCACATGGCAGTTCTGGGCGGGATCCAGACCGGGCCGATGATGTCAGCGATCTCGTCGAGGTCGCCGGCGCTGAGCGCCTTCTCGGCGCCGGGGAGGCTCTGCTCGAGCTGCTCGACGGTGCGGGCGCCGACGATGGCGCTCGTGACGACGGGGTTGGCGAGCACCCAGGCGATGGCAAGCTGAGGAAGGGTCATGTCGTGGCCTGCAGCCCACTCGCCGAGCTTGCTGACAGTGGTGAGGTGCTCCTCGGTGAAGAACTGGCCGAAGTTCTGGTTGGTCTCGGGGCGGCTGCCCTCGGGCGGGGCGTCGCCGGGCCGGTACTTGCCCGTGAGGATGCCGCCGCAGAGGGGACTGTAGACAATGACGCCGACGCCCCTGGCCCGGCAGAGGGGCAGAAGCTCGAACTCGATCTCGCGCGAGAGGAGGCTGTAGCGCGGCTGGATGCTGACGTACTTCTCGAGGCGGTTGACGTCGCTCACCCAGAGGGCCTCGCAGAGCTGCCAGGCGGCGTGGTTGGAGGCGCCGATGTAGCGGACCTTGCCCTGACGGACGAGGTCGCTGAGGGCCGAGAGGGTCTCCTCGAGCGGCACGCTCGGGTCATAGTGGTGGGTCTGGTACAGGTCGATATGGTCGGTCTGCAGGCGCTTGAGACTGGCCTCGCACTGCTGCATGATGTGGTAGCGGGAGAGGCCGCGCATGTTCGGCCCGCGGCCCATGGGGCTGTTGACCTTGGTGGCGAGGACGACTTCGTCGCGGCGGCCCTTGAGGGCTTCGCCCGTGATCTCCTCGGAATCGCCGCGGCCGTAGATGTTGGCGGTGTCGATGAAGTTGACGCCGGCGTCGAGGGCGGCATGGACGATGCGGATGCTCTCGTCCCTGTCCGTCTCGCGGCCGAAGGTCATGCATCCCATGCAGACGCGCGAGACATCCACGCCGGCTGTTCCGAGTTTGACGTAGTCCATTGGGTCGGCTCCTTTCGCAGCGAAGCTGTTTCGCCGGATCGGCGGGGAGGCCCTTCGGGAGGGGCAGGAATCGGCGGAGGAGTCAGCCAAAGACACGACGACGCCCTATGTGCGGGCGACGTGAGGGGTGGTGATTGCCTATGCGAGTATTCGGCGTAGCTGCGCTGGTAGTGCTGCTGCTCGAAGCAGTGCTGATCCTGGCGTTTCTGGCGGGGCTGTACTGGTTCGGCGGCCTGGTGTCGGCGGTACTGCTGTGCGCGATCGTGCTTCTGCTGCTCGTGGTCCCGTGGATTGGCGAGCTGGCGGTGCACTTCGACTCCGCCGCCGGCCACGTGGCGATGGAGATGTCCTGGTGGGGCGACGTGACGTACCGATGGAGTCCCGAGGGCGAGCTGCGTGTGCGCGTGCTGGGGATTCCGTGGCGGAAGCGGATGGAGGAACGGGAGCCGAGGAAGAAGCGGCGGCCGAGGCGAGGCCGGATGCGTCTGGGGCGCGAGAACGCCGGGCAGCTCGTGCGGGTGATGGTGTCGGGCCTGCAGGCGGGGCACGAGATGCTCACGGAGGCCGAGGAGCTGTCCCTCGAGGTCGCCGCGCCGACGCAGATAGACTACGCGGATCAGGCGATAGCCGGGGTGGTGGGCAGCAGACAGCTCGGGCCGCTGGGGCTGAGCTGCACGGCGCATGGTGAGAGGCAGTTCGCGGTCCACTATCGCATCGGGCTGCTGCGAGCGGCGTTGACGGGCCTGTACATGGCGGCGGACGCGAGGCCGTGGAAGCTGGCGCCGGCCATGAAGAACGGAAGACGAGCCGTGTCGAAGGAGGGCGATTCCACATGAGCGAGTTCAATGCGGGAGAGGCCGTGGATCAGGTGTCGGGGAGCCTCACCCGGTTCTCCGAGTCGCTGAACGTCATCGGGGAGCCGGTAACGGTGGGCGAGAAGGTGGTGATCCCGGCCGTGATCGCGCGGGCGGGATTCGGCGCAGGCGGCGGGTCGGGCACCGGGCCCACGAAGGAGGGCGAGCCAGTGGCGAAGGGATCGGGAGGCGGCGGAGGCGGCGGGCTGATGCTCACGCCGATCTTCCTCGTGGTGGACGCCGAGGGCGAGCGGCTGCTCACCGTGCCGGGGGCCGCCGACGTGGCGACGACCGCGGTGGAGAGGGTGAAGGACACAGTAACGAGTTTCTTTACGAGGGGGAAGAAGGAGGAGGCGGAGCAGGAAGCTGAGGACGAGGGGTAGGGGGCGTCGGCCCGTGTGCCTACGGGCTGCCCATGTCCCGCTCAGGCCGCATACAGCACCTCCGCCTCGGCGAGGACGGTGTCCCTGAAGCGGCGATGAAGCCCGTTCGGGGTGTTCATGTCCACGCGGTGGCCGAGGATCTCGCCGAGCTCGGCTTCCATGCCGGCGAGACGGATGTAGCCGACGCCGGCGTTGGGCTGGAACTCCACAAGGACATCGATGTCGCTGTCCGGGCCGAAGTCGTCGCGCAGAGCCGAGCCGAAGACGGCCAGCCGGCGAATGCTGTTCTGCCGGCAGAAGTCGGCAATGCGGTCGGTCGGAATGCTGATGCGCACCTGGTCTATACGCGTCGTCCCTCACTTGCGGTGTTGAGGACCGCGGCGTCCGTCAACGGTGTCCACCGGGCGAGTGCCACCTGTCTATATCACACTTGGCAGCCGGCTGACCATCTACTGCGATAGCCGAACACGTGAGGAAACGCCGAACGGACGGAGAAGGAGGCAGGCAGAGACCAGATCGAGCAGGGAGAACCGAAATGAAGGGCGGTCTCTCGCGAACCGCGGCCGCGATGAGCAGCTTGGTGGTTGTGTCGGCCGCGTCCGCGTGGGCGGAGGTCAGCGTCACCGAAGAGCGCGACGTGTGCATAATCGAGAACGCGATCTTCCGCGTGGAGGTAGACGCGGCGGCCGGCGGGCGGATCCGGTCGTGGGTGCTGAAGGAGTCCGGGCGGGACGTCGTCGCGTTCTGGGAGGGCGGGCGGGAGATCGGCGGGGTGCTGGACGACCGCGCGTTCTTCACGGCGCTGCGGTACGATGCCGGCGTCATGCGGCCGGGGCCGAAGGTGGGCGTGCTGCGGCTTGCGGCGAGCCATCCGTCGGGGCTGAGCATCGTGAAGACGCTGACGGCCGCGGATGACTCGCCGGTCATCAAAGTGCATTACGAGTACCGCAACGGCGCGCAGACGCCGGCGACGTTGTGGGTGCGGAACTTCCTCCTGCCGGGCGCGCAGCCCCAGACGGATGAGCATCTGTACTGGGTCAATGGTGTCGGCGTGAGAGACGGAGAGCGGACGGAGGGCTCGCCGGGCACGCGGAACTACTACCAGGCCGAGGCACCGGAATACGCGGGCCTGTGGGACAGGGCAACGGGCGACGCCGTGTTCGTGTACGCGCCGGGAGTGGAGCGCTTCTACTTCTGGCGCGGCAGCCGGGAGCATCCGACCTTCGAGTGGATCTATCCCGCGCTGCCGGCCGGGCAGGTGCTGCACGCGGACCTTGTCATCGGGACCGTGGCGGGCGCGACCGAGGCGCCGGCGTGGACGGACCTCGTCGATAAGCACGGCGGGGCGCTGCGGCGCGTGCGGGTGGTAGCGCTGGCGGGCTGGGTGGATGAGGCGGCCAAGTTCGAGGTGACCCCGGAGGAACGAGAGCGCGGCTACTGGCTCAGCATCGGCCGCGGCGATGGGAAGCAGCGCCTGCCGGACCCGCTGGAGCTGGACCTGCCGCGAGACGACGACCGGTACCTCGCCGTAACCGTGAACGTGCTGAAGGACTTCGAGGCGGCCGTCCGGGTGGATGTGCCCGACGAGTGGCGCGGGCAGGTCCGGGCCCTCCGGGAGACGCCGGGGCAGGACCGGCGGGAGCTGCTGCCCATCCCGGAGACGCCGGTGTCCCTGAAGGCCGGGGCCGTGGAGAACATCTGGCTGCGTGTCGGCAGCACAGAGAAGGCGCCGGGAGAGCACCGGATTCCGCTGCGGCTTGCTCTCGGCGATGGGTCGCACCCCGTCACCATCCGGCTGCGGGTGTGGCCCGTGACGGTGGAGAGCACGAGGCCATTCCACCTCCGAGGGTACTCTGGCGGCTTCATGGTCTGGACGGGCGGCTATGAGGTGGAGGCAGAGAAGCTGCCGCGACTCGAGGCCATCCTGGGCGCCTTCGCCGAGATGGGCGGCGATGTGCTCGACTGGAACTGCGTCTGGGGGCGGATCATCGCCCACGTCAAGCTGGCCGAGACGGGCGAGAACTTGCTCGAGGTGACGAAGGCGGCGCCGGATCGGATCGAGCTGGCCAACCTGCCGCGGCTGGACTTCTCGTACTACGATCCGTGGCTGGAGCTCGCGAAGAAATACGGCGTCACCCGCGTCGAGACGCACATGCCGCACCCGGAGAATTCTCAGCTCAACTGGCGGCTGCTCGACCCAGCGGTGGGCAAGGGGCGCGCCGAGCCGGGCACGCCAGAGGCGCGGCGCGTGACCACGTGGTTCTTCGCGGAGATGAAGCGCTGGCTGGAGTCGCACGGCTGCCACGGGTTCTTCGCCAAGATAAGCGACGAGATCTCGCCGGAGCGCATCCCCTCCTACATCGAGACCGCCGAGGTCGCGCGGGAGGCCGGGTGGCGGCCGTTCACGACGATCACGGGCATGATCGCCCGCACGGCGCGGCACCTGCGGACGATGGATCCGCACTGCGACCAGTGGCAGCTGAACTTCTCGCTCAAGGACGACTTCTTCGCGCTGCTGAGCACCCCGTACGAGGTGACGCAGGAGCGGTTCGAGCTCAGCGGACCGTGGGGGCAGTATCGGAAC
>JASFTE010000437.1:0-4880 GCA_050114035.1 Armatimonadota bacterium
GTCCCAGAACAGGATCATCATGTGGGCATTGTAGTGGTATGGGCCGCTGAGGGGCTCGTCCTTGTTCTCGATGCGCTCGCCGTCTATCTCGGCGATGTGCCTGCGCGCCTCAGCGTCCGGGAAGGCGAGGCGCACGACTTCCCTGGCGTGGAACTCGTCGTCGGTCATGTAGTACGCGGCCATGTGCTTACTGATGCTGTTCCAGCCGAAGTAGCCCACCGACCCGTAGCCGGCCGATGCCTCCCATATCTGCAGCTCTCGCACGTCCCTCGGCACGTGAATGCCGGCGCCGAGCCTGATCTCGGCGAGCCGGCCGATGGTGAGTGCGCCCTGTCCTCGCCGCGCGCCCTGCAGCTTCCGGACGAACTCGCGGCTCGCGGCCTCCACGCCTGCGGCATCGCTGCCGCCCACAAGCACGACATTGTGGCCGTCGCCGAAGGGATTGTGCAGCGTGCGGACCACATGGCCGCCCGGCCCGGGATAGCGGAGGTCGAGCAGCGTGTAGTGGCGGTTGTAGAGCTCCTCGATGGTGCTGTTTGTGGAGCGATTGCCGACGACGATGAGGTGCCCGGCGATGGGGATCGCGGCCTCGGGTGCGTCGTCGGTGACGACGGGCACGGGCACGCCGGTCAGATCCATGATGCCCTTGTGGATGCGAGACGCCTGGTCGTCATGGACACCGGATGCAGGCGCGACGATGGTGACCGCCGGCGCGCCGCCCGTGGCCAGATCCGTGTCGAGATGCAGGTCCTTGAGTTCCGTGTATACGGGTGGAACGGGTTCGGGCGGAGGCGGCGGGGGCGGCGGAACGCCGAACACGAGCGCGGCACTGTCAATGACCAATGCCGGAGTGGGATCACGGTGGGTGTAGAGGTAGACCCTGACGTGTGTGGCGTCGGGTGGCGCCGTGGCCTTGACGCGGACCTGCCGGAACTCGTCGTCGCTGTCAGGCGCGAGGCTGCGCTGGGCGTACGTGTCGGACGGCAGGAAGCGAAGCTGCAGGTATGCCCCTCCGGACGAGGCGCCGGGCACGCCGCGCACCGTCACGCTCGCCTGGTACGTCTCGCCGGGCCGTGCCGGGCAGGTCTGCATAATGCCGACCTCGCCGGTGCTGTCGCCGTCTACGAGCAGGACGGCCTGTCCGCCCGCGTGGCCGGGCTCGACGAGCTCGATGCGCTGGTCGGCGCCGCCGCCACCGTACAGCGTCCAGCCGACAGGCGTGCCCCGGTCGCCGAGTCCCTCCTCAAAAGCTCCGTTTGCGAGCAGGTTCTCCGAGATGGCGCCGAGGGACGGCGCGAGCGCTATCAGTACAAGGGCGGCAGCAGCAGTGGCGAGGTGCACGGGGCAACTCACGTCCTTTCGCGGCGGCACGCCGCAGACGCCGGCGGCGACTACGCTCCATGGTACCGATTCGAGGGCCTTGGGGCGCGCTCCTGCATGTGGCGCACCGCCGAGTCGAACTGCAACGCGATAGCGTTTGACAGGCCCGTGCGGCACGGTATAATCAGAGTGTAGGCATGAGCGTTTCAGCGACGAGAGTGGAGCACGACAGACGCGAGGCCGCGGCGACGATTGACGGCCTCGTGGAGCGTGTGCTGGCGTATTGGCCGAAGGCGGATTCCAGTCTGCTGCGGCGGGCGTGGGAGTTCGCGGCCAGTGCCCACGAGGGCCAACGGCGGATGACGGGCGAGCCGTTCGCCCAGCACCCGCTCGAAGTGGCCGCGGTCCTGACGGGCATCGAGAGTGATCCACAGAGCATCGCGGGCGCCCTGCTGCACGACGTGGTTGAGGAGCGCGCCGAGATCGGCGCCGAGGACATCAAGGCGGAATTCGGCGACGTCATTGGCGATCTTGTGGACGGTGTCACCAAGCTCACGAGGCTAGATTTCGGGTCAAAGCAGGAAGAGCAGGCTGAGAACCTGAGGAAGCTGTTCCTGGCGACGGCGCGGGATGTGCGGGTGATCGTCATCAAGCTCTGCGATCGTCTGCACAACATGCGCACCCTGCACGCATTCGACAACGATGTAGAGAAGCAACACGACATCGCCACTGAGACCCTGCACATCTTCGCCCCGCTGGCCCACCGCCTCGGCGTCTGGAAGCTGAAGTGGGAGCTCGAGGACCTGTCGCTGCGGTACCTGGAGCCGAAGGCGTATTGGGACCTGGTAGGACGCGTGAACAAGACGCGTGAGGAGCGGGAGCATGAGAGCCAGGAGGCCATCGCGCGGCTGCACGCCCGGTTGGCCGATGCCGGGATCGAGGCGGATGTCCATGGTCGGCCGAAGCACTTCTACAGCATCTACCAGAAGATGCTGCGGGACGATGTGGACTTCGACCACATCCACGATCTGACGGCCCTGCGAGTTATCTGCAGGACAGTGGGCGATTGCTACGCGGCGCTGGGCGTCGCGCACGATATGTGGATGCCGATGCCGGATCGCTTCACGGACTACATCGCGAAGCCGAAGGGGAATCAGTACCAGTCGCTGCATACGAAGGTGATGCGGCGGGATGGGCAACGGATGGAAGTTCAGATCCGCACGCGGGCGATGCACCGGGTCAACGAGTACGGTGTGGCGGCGCACTGGCGATACAAGGAGGGCGGCGCGGATCCGCAGGCCGACGAGCAGATGGCCTGGCTGCGGCAGCTTCTGGATATTGAGACCGAGGTCAAGGAGTCGCACCAGTTCCTGGACTCGCTCAAGATCGAGTTGTTCCGCGATGAAGTGTTCGTGTTCACGCCGAATCGTGATCTCATCGCACTGCCGTCGGGCGCCACGCCCATCGACTTCGCGTACCGGATTCACACGGAGGTCGGTCACCGCTGCGCCGGCGCCCGCGTGAACGGTCGGATGGTGCCCCTGGAGTACGCGTTTGTGAACGGTGACATCTGTGAGGTCATCACGGTACGCTCGGGCAAGCCGAGCCCTGACTGGCTGCGGATTGCTCAGACGACCTCGGCGAAGCAGAAGATCCGGCGATTCCTGCGCCAGCAGCATCGAGACGAGAACATCGAGCGGGGGCGGCAGCTCCTGGCGCGGGATTTCGAGCGGCATGTGCAGGGCGGCGACGACGATGAGATCAATCTGGAGGCTCTCAGTCGGATTGCCAATGGTCTCAACTACAGGAAAGTCGCTGACCTGTACGCCGCGCTTGGCTACGGTGATGTCGATCCCGACACCGTGGTCAGCCGACTCCTGAAGTCACGTGTGCCGCAGACCCTGGAGGCCGAGGCTGAGCTGTTACTCCCGCTGGACGTCCCCCGCGACGAGCCGCGGCGGGGTCGCGTGTCGGCCGGTGGCGTTGACGGCTTCGAAACGCGCCTTTCCAGGTGCTGCGCGCCGCTGCCCGGAGACCGGATCGTCGGCTACGTGACCCGGGGGCATGGGTTGGCGATACATCGCGCGAACTGCAAGAACCTCGCCTACCACGCACGGCGTGAGCCCGCCCGGGTGGTGACGCTTGATTGGGCGGAGGACCCAGACGCCGCCTACCAGATTGAGGTGCAGGTGGATGCCGTTGATCGGGTCGGGCTGTTGGCCGATATCACCGCCCTCGTGGGCGCGTGCGGCGTGAACATCGCCTCGGCGAGGGTGCACACCGATACGGCAAACAGGATGGCGTCCATCCACATGACGCTCGACATCCGCCATCGCAAAGACCTCGAGTTGCTTATCGAACGCATCGACGCGCTGGCCGATGTGATGCACGTCCGCCGCCCCCAACGGGCGGCCGCGGATGAGTATGGGGCTCCGGGGCGGCACAGAGGCGCAGGCAGGCCATCGCGCGGGCAGTGACCCTCCCCGACTGAGGCCAGTGCAGGTATCCCGGGACTGCGGGCTGTCCCCCGAAGGCACGGCGGTGCGGCGCGTGCGGCAGGTGTGAGGCCCCGGGCTGTGGAACCCACTCAGAGCCTCGAGGATGCTGTGATGGAGGTAGTCTGCATGTCCGCCACGACGGGCACTGGAGGCCGAATGATGCGTGCTGCGGTCATCGGGGCGAGCGGAATCGGGAAGCATCACGCCAAATGGTACCATCTGGCGGGCTGCGACGTCGTCGGCTTCTGCGGCAGCTCGGCGGCAACAGCCGGGGAGACGGCACAGGCGCTCGCAGACCTGTTCGGCTTCGACGGGACGCCATACTGGGATGTGGACACGATGCTCCGGAAGGAGCGGCCCGACGTGGTGAGCGTGGCCACCTGGCCGGAGCTCCATCGGGAGCACGCGGTCGCCGCGCTGAGGGCGGGCGCGCACGTTATGTGCGAGAAGCCCCTCGTGTGGGACAGGACGAAGGATCAGGCTACGATGATGGCGGAGGCCGAGGAGATGTGCGTCGCCGCCGAGACGGAGGGACGACTGCTTGCGGTGAACACGCAGTATGTGGCTGGCGTGGAGCAGTACGTGGACTGGGTGCTGGACGGACGGCAGCCGGAGGCGATAGAGAGCTGCTCCATGCAGATAGACTCCCGTGGGGCGCGCGGTCCGGTGGATCGCGAACAGATATGGATCGATCTCGCGTCGCATCCCATCAGCGTGCTCATGGCGTTTGTACCTGACGGAGAGATGCGCCAGGAGACGATCCGCTGCGACGTAGAGCAGAAGCGCATCGTGGCCCGGTTCGAATACGTCTCCCCCACAACCGGCACGTGCAAGGGGGAGCTAGTGGTGCGCAACTTGCCGGAGGGCGACCTGGTGCGGCGCTTCGGCATCAACGGGGACCTGGTGGACTACGAGGGGCGCAACGACGAAGAAGGGGCGTTCTGCGCCTACCTGACCCATGAGCATCGGGAAACGAAGCGGACCGACTTTGTGCAGCTTTCGCTGGAGCGATTCACTGCGGCAGCGAAGGGCGAGAGCGATACAGTCCTCGCGACCGGCCGA
>JASFTE010000438.1:0-4866 GCA_050114035.1 Armatimonadota bacterium
GTAGATGGTGACCACGTTGTCGAGATCTGCATCTGTGCCGATGATGCTGTCGCGAACGGCCTCCGAGATGGCGACGACGCGATGGGGCCAGCGCCGGGCGGCCCAGAGGAGGGCGCGCTCCGCCGGACTGCGGCCGAGGATGTCCCGCACGTGCCAGATGAGCCGCGCGCCGGTGCCCCGGACGGCGGCCGCCGCGAGGACATGCGCTTTGATGGAGTTGCTGTGCACGACGGCGACGCGCTCTTCCCTGATGATCCGCCGCACCTCGCGCACCGGGCCGAGGGCGTGCCGCAGCATGGCCACGGTGCGTAGGGGATGCGCGGCCGCGAAGCCCCGGGAGAGGCCGAGGAACCGCCCGGCCATGGGTACGAGCTGGACGGGGATGCCCCTCTCGGCCAGAGCCGCTGCCAGCGGACCGCCGGACGGCAGCACCACCACCGGGCGGAAGCGGGAGGTGTCCAGGCCCGAGATGAGGGACAGCAGGCTCAGTTGCGCGCCGCTGAGCTGGGAGCAGTGGTCGATGTAGAGGATCGTGTTCGGAGGCATGGGAGGTGAGGAGGTCCTGGGTTCAAGGTTGACGCCAGCGGCAAAGGACTGGTCAGGAGGCGGTGCGGGCGAGGTCGGCGGCGGCTTTGGCGCCCTCGCCGAAGGCGGCGACGACGGTGTCCACCTGCTCGGGCGTGATGACTGCGGGTGGCTCGAAGCGGAGCACCTTCGGGTCGTTGAGCGTATACGCCGTCAGCACGCCGCGCGCACCCATGCACGCGATGGCGATGCCGCCCACGTCCGAGTCGCCGAACTCCACCCCGATGAGCAGGCCGCGCCCGCGCACCTCGAGTATGATGTCCTCGTATTCGGCCGCCACCTGCCGCAGTCCTTGGATGAGCTGCTCCCCGCGCTCGCGCGCCAGGTCACAGACGCGCTCCTCGGCGATGACCTCGAGCGCGGCACTTGCGGCGCGACAGGCCAGCGGATTGCCGCCGAAGGTGGATGTGTGGATGAGGGGATTGTCGCGGTAGGCGTCCCAGATGAGCTCGGTGGCGGTGAACGCCCCGACGGGCATCACGCCCCCGCCGAGGGCCTTGCCGAGGGTGATGATGTCGGGCACGACGTCCTCCGCGTTGCAGGCGAACATGATCCCCGTGCGGCCCAGGCCCGTCTGCACCTCGTCCAGGATGAGCAGCACCCCGGCCTCGTCGCAGATCGCGCGGACCTCGCGCAGGTAGCCGTCCGGCGGGACGATGATGCCGGCCTCGCTCTGGATGGGCTCGATGATGACGGCGCCCACGGTGTCGTCGATGGCATCGCGGATCGCCGCAGCGTCGCCGAAGGGGACGTGGCGGAAGCCGGGCAGCAGGGGCTCGAAGGGCGTCTTGTACACATCGCGGCCCGAGGCGCTCAGGGCGCCGAAGGTCTTGCCGTGAAACGCCCCGATGTTGGCCACGACGCCGGGCTTGCCGGTGTGCAGGCGCGCGAGCTTGAGGGCCCCCTCGACGGCCTCGGCGCCGCTGTTGCACAGGAACGTGCACTGCAAGTCGCCCGGCGTGACCTGGGCGATCTTCTCCGCCGCCTCGGCCTGCCAGCGGCTCAGGAGCAACCGGCTGGAGAGGGGCATGCGGTCGAGCTGGTCCTTGAGGACGGCCACGAGCTTCGGGTGGCGATGTCCGAGCAGGAACACGCCCGGGCCCCCGAGGCAGTCGATATACTCGCGGCCGCGGACGTCGTACACGAGCGCGCCCTCGGCCCGGTCCTCGACGGTCTCGAAGCCCATGAACTTCGCGAGTGCCGCGAAGGCCGGGTTGACGTGACGGGAATACTTGTCGAAGGCGGCGTCGATGAGGGCGTCAATGTCGGCGGGTGCTTCTGTCATGCGCTGTTCCTTCGCCACGTACGAAGAGACCGCCTCCGTTGCGCTCGCCTGCGGAGGCGGTCTGGTGTTCAAGGCTCTGGTCGGGGCGGCCGGACTTGAACCGGCGACCTTTGGACCCCCAGTCCAACGCGCTAACCAAACTGCGCCACGCCCCGTTGCCTTCTGCCTTCTGTAGGGCGGGGTAACCTCACCCCGCCCCCTTCGGCTAAGAATAGGCCATCCCCGGGGCGGCGTCAAGAGAGGCCAAATGTCCCTACTCCGGCTCGGCCCCCGGCGCTCCGCGGCAGACGTCCCTGAGGGCCTTGCCGGCTTTGAAGGCCGGCACGCGGGTAGCCTGTATGTGGATGGGAGCCTTGGTGACGGGGTTGACACCCATGCGCGCTTTCCGGTCGCGCACCTCGAATGTGCCGAAGCCGGCCAGTTGCACGCGCCCCCCCTCCGACAGCGTCTCCTTGATGCCCCCGAGTACGGCATCCACCACCTCGGTCGCCTGGCGTTTCTTCATCCCCGTTCTCTCGGCAACATGGTCGATCAGATCGGCCTTCTTGAGCACACGGGCCACGGCAGCTCACCTCGCTCCGCTGGGCGGATTGGATTAGGTTCCGCGGAGCGGGTTCGTCGCGAGGCCGTGGTTTCCTTCTCCTCAGGGCACTCTATTTCGGCGTGATGGGCTCCCCCTCTGAATCACCCGCCTTGGCACGGAGGTAGTACGCGCCGTCCTTGAACTCGTAGTCGAGGTCGCAGGCGGCGGCCAGCGCCGCGACGAGGTCGTCGCCCCTCTTGCCGCGCACCGCGAGGAGGGGAATGTGATGCTCGGGAGACACACCGTCGGCCAGTCGGATGGGCACTCCGAGGACTGTGGGGAGCAGGTCGAGGATGTCGCCGAGCTCGGCGTTGCGCAGGTTCAGGTTCGGTGCACCCTTCCCGGCCCGAGCCGGTTCAGGCGGCACCGGCTCCGCGAGGCGGATGGTATAGGTGTCACCGTCAACGGTGACCGTGGCGCCGACTGCCCCGGCGATCATGCGCAGACCGACCTCCGATGTCACGCCGTCGATCCCCGCGGTGAGTTTGCCCTGCAGCTCGTCGGGCATGACGAGCCGCATGCCTGCCTGCTCCGCGATGGCCTGCAGGACCTCCCGTACGTCGGCGTCCTGCAGCGCGGCCATCACCATCCTCTCTCCGTCACGGACCTCGAAGCGAATCTGCGCCCCGGGGAGCTTGACGGTGCCACTCGTCATCCGGTCCGTGCGCGTGGGCGGCGGCGTGGCTCCGGCCAGGAGTTCGGGATCCTGCGAGAGCGGCAGGTACCACTGGCGCTGTGTCGCATCGAAGCGCATGGGAAGTCGCCACTGGCCGTCCTCTCGCACGAGCACCGCCTGGTTGCGCTCCAGGCCGCCGTATCCCCCGAAGCCGCCGCCGCCGAAGCCGCCCTTGACGTTACCGAACTGTGTGAACCAGACCTGGCCGGCGGGTGAGCTCTGGGAGCTCCCGCGGATGACCGTGGACCCGGCGCCGGTAGTCTCGCCGGTCTTCGTTTCTTCTTCCCGTGGCTTCTCCGGTCGCTCTCCGCCGCGGCCGCCAAGGCCACCGCCGCCAAAGCCGCCGCCCCCGTAGCCTCCCTCTCCCTTGCCGGCGTTGCCACCGCCGAGGCCGCCGCCAAAGCCGCCGCCCCCGTAGCCGCCATCTCCCTTGCCGGCGTCGCCGCCGCCGAGGCCACCGCCGGGGCCGCCGGGCCCTCCGCCCCCATACCCGCCGCCGCCCAAGCCCCGAGGAGCCGGCTCGGCGCGCCTGAGGGGGCCCTCGCGCAAGGTGTACGAGACATACGCCCGGTCCCCGTCTATCTGGGGCTCGTAGATGCTGACGATCTCCGCCAGCGTCCAGATGGTCCGGGCCGGCATGCCTGCCTCGCCGTGCACCAGAGGCGCCCCCCATCGCCGCACGAGAGCCTGGAACTCGGCGAAGGAGATCTGCGCCTGCCCTGCCTGCGTAGTGAGCGAGTACATGGCCTCCAGGTCAGGGTACTGGACGCCCTCCTCGTCGTCGTAGGGCACCAGCCACGCCTCGAGATAGTCCCGGAGCACCTCGTCGGGCGGCAATGGATCCGGGCGCGGGACGTCGAGCGCCACTACGAACTCATTCACGGCTTCGAGGTCCGCCTCAGCGCCACTGAGCAGGACCCGGTTGCCCTCCTTGAGCACCTTCACAGTCACGCGACGCTTCTGGAACACCGGCTCACACGTGCGACAGAACACGGCTTTGACGTGCCGGCTGGTGACGTGTCGGAGTGGGAGGGTCTGGGTGGTTGCCTGTCCTTCAGTATAGGCGAATGCGACATCCACGCCGTTCTTGACCTCTGTCTTCACACGCCCTGACCAGAGAGCCTCGTATCCTCCTTCCCCGCCGGCGGGCGGCGTTTCCCGGCTGCCGAAGGGTCGCACCTCCACTCGCTTCGCGTCGACTATCGCAGCCTGCCCGGTCGGTGCGAAGCGTATCGCGGCGTCCTGGAATCGAAACTCCTCACCGCGCCGGCTGCGCACCTTGCCCACGGACTCCCCTGAGAGGCGGACGGTGTCGGAGTCGAGGTCCACGACTGCCTCGTCGGCCTGGATGTCCATGCCTTCCTGGCCCGATGGCGCATAGAGCTTCTTGGCCACCGCAGCTGCGTACGCTGCATTCACCGCGGCGCCGCGGTTCCACGTCTCCACCAGCCAGACATTGGTGCGGGCGACGAAGGCCGCAGTCGAGCGCTCGGTCAGCTCCCTCATCTTCGGCAGCAGAGCCTTTGCATCCGCCCCGCTGCCGCACGGGAGCACGGCACAGTAGGCGTATTCGTAATAGCCGGCCGCGACGGGCGCCGGCTCGGACGCGCCGCTCAGCACCAGCCGCTTTGCCTTGATCACTATTGGCGGCGCCGACGCCTCAGATGATGCCTCCCCCGCCCACACCAAGCTCCCCGCACAGCAGCACAGGATCGTCACCATCGTGAATGCACAGCA
>JASFTE010000439.1:0-4855 GCA_050114035.1 Armatimonadota bacterium
TCAGGGAGCAGGACGGCGCGGCGATCTACACCGTCCGCCTGGGCTTCGCGGACACGGAGAACCAGGCGCCCGGCGAGCGCGTCTTCGACATCAAGCTCCAGGGCGAGGTCGTCGAGGAGAACTTCGACATCGTCCGCGAGGCAGGCGGCCCCAACAAGGCGCTCGTCAAGGAATACCAGGGCATCGAGGTGCAGGAGGAGCTCGTGGTCGAGCTGGCACCCGCGGCGCCCGATCCGGCCGGCGCGGCGCTGCCCATCATCAACAGCATCGAGGTCATCCGGGAGCGCGCCCTGCGCGTCGGCCTCAAGGCGCCCTCCTTCCTCGTCAGCGGCCTCGCGCCGGAGGACTCGGCCGAGGTGAAGATCGGCAACCACACCGACGCCGAGTTCGTCGGCACGCTCGAGCTCACAGCGCCCGACGGCTTTGCCGTCACCCCGAGCCGTACGGACATCCGGCTCGCGCCTGAGGAGACGACGACGGTGCCCGTGAAGGCCAGCGTTGCGAGGCGGGGCGACGCGGCGAAGCTCCAAGTGGATGTGAAACTGCTCCGGGGCGACGGGACGGTCGAGTCGCAGAGCCGATCGGCCCTCGAGTACCTCGGGCCGCGGGAACGGGTTGTCATCGAGGCGTCCGCGGACGCCTCCGTCGCCAAGAGGGCGCCGACGACCAACTACGGCCACCAGGCCTCCGTGATGGTTGATGGTGGCTCGGAGGCGATGGTGGACCAAGACCATCGCGTCGGCTTCCTGAGGTTCCAGGTGGACATCCCCGGTAAGTCCACCTCCGTGAAGCTCCGCATGCAGGTGTCGCCGAACGAGGGCGCCGAGAGCGGCCGCGCCGGGCGCGTCTGTGTGGTGACAGAGCCGTGGGACGAGTACAAGATCACGTACGCCGATCGCCCGCAGCCCGGCAAAGAGGTTGCACAGGTGGGCCGCGTCGAGCGCGGCGCCTGGATGATCCGGCCGCTGAGCCTCGAGCTCTCGGGGAAGATGGAGCTCAGCCTCATCCTGGAGCCAACGACCACCGACGCCGCCAACTACCTCTCCCGCGAGGGCGGCGCCCCGCCGGAGCTGGTCGTGGAGTACGTGCCGGACGGGTAGCGGGCACTACTCGATACTGCTGAGCGAATGAGCGGCGGCGCGCTGAGGCGCCGCCGCATGTCTCATGGCCACCTCGATGAAGGCGAAGACGCCGTCCCGCACCGGGCGCGGCCAGCGGGAGAGGTAGGGGACCTCGAAGGTGAGCGGGCCGGGGAATCGGATCTCTCTGAGGGCGCTCAGGACCGCCGGCCAGTGCACCGTGCCGAAATACGGCGGCATGTGCTGGTCGCCGGAGCCGTCGTTGTCCGACAGGTGCAGCGCGAAGAGCGACTCGCCACACGCCCTGATGCCCTCCGCCGAGTCCATCTCGACGGCGTTGGCGTGGCTCGTGTCGAAGCAGATGCCCACCCGCCGCGGATCGACGGCCTCGGCCAGCGCGACGAGATCCGCTGGCTGGACGCCGAAGGTCTTCTTCATCATGTTCTCCACCGCGACGCGCACGCCCGCCTCCTGCGCAACGGGCAGCAGGCGACCCAGGGATTGCACCAGGCGCTCGCGCACCAGCTCCGGATCGGCGTTGCTCCCCGCCCCCGGATGAACGACGACCGTGCCCACGCCGAGGCGCCCGGCGAGGCGCAGATGCTGGGCGAGCACCGCCTCCGACTTGCCGCGCACGCTCTCGTCGTCGTCGGCCAGCTTCAGGTCCATGAATCCATGGCACTGCCAGAGATTCATGCCGAGGCTGTCGGCCAACTCGCGCACGCCTTCGATGCGGCCTGGATCCTCGCCCTCCGTCAGCTCGCGGAGGTGCTCGCACGAGAGGTCAACGTGCTTCCAGCCGTGCCCCGCCAGCTTCCGTAGGGCCTCCTCGACCGGCACGTCCCAGAACAGGCTGGTCCACATCCCCAGCGGGAGACCGATGTCGTCGGGCATGCCTGGCAGCCTCCATGTGGTGCTACGGCGGCTCCCCTTCGCTCCACGTCCGCCCGTGGCCTTCGCTTCCAAGCCGGGCGACGAAGGAAGCCCGGCGCCCGCCGGCCAAGAGACGGCCCAACGCGATTCCATGCGTCGGCATTCCGGAGGATCGTCCTCAATGGCCGAGTCCATCGCCGTCCTTCTCGCCGCGGGCAAAGGCTCTCGCATCTGGCCGTATGGCGAGCTGCGCCAGAAGTGCGCCATCCCGCTCGCCGGCGGCCCACTGATCGCCCACCTCGCCGGCGAGCTGCTGGCCGCGGGCTCTGACCATCTGCACGTCGTCGTGGGCCACAACGCCGGCACCGTCCGCCATGCCCTCGCCAGGTGGGATGACCGGGTGACCTACGTCGAGCAGAGGGACGCCATTGGCACAGCCGATGCGGCGCTGTGCGCCCTCAGCGATGCGACCTTTGACAGCGCCCTGATCGCGTACGGCGACATCTTCCTCGGCCGCGAGGATCTGGCGGCCGTGCATAGCATGGTCGCCGATGGGACCGCGCCCGCCGCGGCGCTGGTGGCGCCGCTCGGAAGGGAACGGCCGCAGGACTGGCTCTGCGCCGAGATCGGCGACGGTCGCCTGACCGGCATCGAGGGCCACCCGCGCGGCGGCTCGCATCGCCTCGCCGGCGTCTACGCCCTGCGGGCCGAGCACCTGCGCTACCTGCGCAACAACCCCGGCCTGATGACGTCGGTGCCCGTCGGCGGCATGCCGCCCCAGGAGGCCGAGCTTGCCCAGTCGGTGCAGATGATGATTGACGACGGAGCGGAGGTCGCGGCCGTCGAGACGGCCGGGCCCTTCGTGGACGTTGACAAGCCGTGGCACATCCTCGCCGCCGGCCGTGCGGCTACCGACTATGCCTTCTCCCGCGCCGACGAGAGCATCATCCCCGGCTCCTGCAGCATCAGCGACGGCGCCGAGGTCGGCGGGAAGCTGCTCCTGGGCGAGAACGTGACCATAGGCAACCGCGTGGTCATCAAGGGCGATCTGATGGTGGGGGAGGGCACCAGCATCACCAACGGCGCCATCATCGGCCCGCGGGCGGCCATCGGCGCCCACTGCGGCGTGCGCGACTACGGCACGCTCCACGGCCATTCCACCATTGGCGATCACTGCAGGATCGCCCAGACCGCCGAGTTCGTCGGCGTTGCCTTCGACCGGGTGTACATGGTCCACTACTGTGAGATCGACGGCGTGCTCGGCAGCGCGGCGGACATCGGCGCCGCGACGGTGTGCGGGACGCTGCGCTTCGACGACGGCCGCACGGTGCACCGCGTCAAGGGCCGCCCGGAGGTCCCAGCCGTCGGCGCCAACGCCTCCTACATTGGCGACCACTCCCGCACGGGAGTCAATGCAATCCTGCTCCCCGGGGTGAAGGTCGGCTGCTACTCGTGCATCGGCCCCGGTGTGCTCCTCTACGACGACGTGCCGAGCCGCAAGCTCATCCTCGCCAAGCAGGAGCACGAGATCCGCGACTGGGGCCCGGAGCGCTACGGGTGGTAGCCGGGCGCGGCTTGCCCCTCGCAGCCGTCCCACGTACATAGGCCCCCCGCCGGCCCCGATTCAGGCCTCTCGTCTCATCCGCGACTCCGATCGCTGCGGTATCCTCTGGCTGAGGCTGCCCGAGAGGAGACGAGAGGCCATGCGAGTAGGTGAGCCGGCCGCGCAGAGATGGTCGCCCGTGGGCACGGCGATCGTCGTCGCCGCAATCCCCTTGATCGCCATTGCCTGGTGCATGCGCTGTGTCGCCCCTGAGGTCATGGCGCCCAGCCCGCCCCCGCGGACGATACCCAAGCTGTCGCCGACGGTGCCTGTCGTGGCGCCGCCGCGAGCGCCGTGCCCGCGGCATCGGTCAACGACCACCCGCCCCAGGCCCTCGCGTGGCGGCGGGTGACGCTCACGCCAACGCACCGGCCGATTGCCGATGCACGAGGGACGCACCGATGTGGTCGTATCGGTCTGCTTCAGCCCGGACGGGAGGCGCCTCGCCTCCGGAAGCAAAGACACAACCGTCTATATGTGGGCCCCGATGCAGGCTGCTGCAGGAGTGGGCATGTTGGGCTGCGAATGATCACTATGATGAGTGCTCCAGTGCGTGGTGAGCCTTGAAGGCGAGGGAGGATGGAGGGCATGAAGGCGTCGGGCCGGACGTGGGGTCGTCTGACTCGCGGTGAGGGCCCAGAGAACTCGGAGGCGTCGCCCGCGAGACTGGGACCTTCCGACTCATGTTGCGGCAGTGGTAGGGCGGCACTCTCTACAATCGAGGCGGCGTGAACTATGGACGCTCGCGGCTCCGACAATGAAGTCTCGGACGGCGCTTCTCCGGCCAACGACCGGCTCTCCTGGCAGCACAGGATCCTCTACGGCATGGGATACCTCAGCATCGCGCTGACGACCGATATGACGCTCGCCTGGCTCATGAAGCGGTACCGTCCCGATCCTGCGGACATCCGCTGGAACGTGCTCGCGTCCGCGGGCGCGTTCGCCGCGGCGATGGTCGTGGGACGCGTTGTGGACGCGGTGGCCGATCCGTTGGTGGGCTTCTGGAGCGACCGGGTCCGAACACGCTGGGGTCGCCGGAAGCCCTTCATCCTCCTCGGGGCCCCCCTGCTGGCCCTTACGTTCGTGCTGATCTGGACACCGCCCACCCCTACCCAGTCGCTCCTCAACGGCGTCTACCTCGCCGTCATCGCGTCTGTGTTCCTCTTCGCTTTCACCGTGGTCGTGTGCCCCTACCTCGCCATGCTTCCGGAGATCGCCGCCGATCCCACCGAGCGGGTGCGTCTCACGGCGTGCCAGGGCGCGTTCAACATCGTGGGAGCCGTGGGGGGAATGGTCCTCG
>JASFTE010000440.1:0-4852 GCA_050114035.1 Armatimonadota bacterium
CCAGGCGGACGCCGATGTGCCGGCGGCGGCGACCCTCGCGAACTACCAGATAGACCCGAACGCGATGCGGCACATCCCGAAACACGTGGCCGAATCGCAGAGGATACTGCCCATCCAGATGAGCGAGGACCGGATCGTGGTGGCAATGGCCGACGCCAGTGACGTCCTGGCCATTGACGAGGTGCGCACGCGTACGGGGCGCAAGGTGGAGCCGATCCAGGTACCGGAACACGAGCTGCTGCAGGCCATCCAGCAGTACTATACACGCCGGGCCCGGTCGGCCATGTCGAGCACCGAGGGAGCCATCGATGTCGCCCAGCCGCTGCGCGACGTTGAGGCGGCGGCGGACCTGGACGGCGACATGGCCGCCATGCTGGACCAGGCGCCGGTAGTGCGTCTGGTGCAGTCGATCCTGGGCAACGCGGTACGCGCCCGCGCCAGCGATGTGCACGTCGAGCCGCGCGAGGACGGCCTGCATGTGAGGTACCGGGTTGACGGGGAGTTGTACACGCCGACGGTGCTGAGCTCCGAGATGCAGCCATTGGTCATCTCGCGTCTCAAGATCATGGCGAACATGGACATCGCTGATAGCCGCCTGCCTCAAGACAACCGGGCCTTCGTCAGTGTGGATGAGCGGCCCATCGACCTGCGGGTCTCCACCATGCCAACCTACTTCGGCGAGAAGGTGGTCCTGCGCATACTGGACAAGGCGCAGGTGCTCATTGACCTGAGCCAGCTCGGGTTCGGGCCCCAGATCTACGAGCAGTATGAACAGCTCCTGCACGCCCCCCAGGGCATGATCCTCGTCACCGGGCCGACGGGCAGCGGCAAGAGCACGACGCTCTACGCATCGCTGCAGCAGATCAAGACGGAGACGAGGAACATCATGACCGTGGAGGACCCGATCGAGTACCAGGTGGACGGCATCAATCAGTCGCAGGTCCATCCCCGCATCGACCTCAGCTTCGCGCGGTGTCTGCGGTCCATCCTCAGACAGGACCCCGACACGATCCTGGTCGGTGAGATCCGCGATGCGGAGACGGCGGACATGGCATTCCGCGCCGCGCTGACGGGACACCTGGTGCTGAGCACACTGCACACCAACGACGCTCCCGGCGCGACGACGCGTCTGATTGACATGGGCGTCGAGCCCTACCTCATCGCATCGTCGGTCATCGGGGTGTTGGCCCAACGGCTGGTCCGGCGGCTCTGCTCGCGTTGCCGGGCGCAGACGGAGCCCACAAGCGCAGAGATCGATCGCCTGGGCCTGACGGCCGAGCAGGCCGCGAACATGAGCTTCTACCGCGGCCGGGGGTGCGAGCAGTGCCGCAACACGGGATACTACGGCCGCGTCGCGTGCTTCGAGCTCATGCCGATGAACAACGACATCCGGCGGCTCGTCATGGGCCGGGTGCCAGCGACGGAGATTCGCCAGGCGGCGCTTACGAGTGGAATGGCGACGCTCCGTGCCGACGGCCTGCAGAAGATCCACGAGGGAGTGACCGGGCCGTCGGAGCTGCTCAACATCCTGTTCGCGAAGGAGCCCGAGGAGACGTAGGGGATAGTGAGCCAGCGCTGACGCAGAGGGCCCGAGCGCAGCGATCACGGCTGCGCTCGCGGCGTTGATGGGCTCGGCGTCACCAGTGCATGGTGAACACGGCCCATTCGACGACGTGGAGAAGCTGCGTCAACAGGAAGATGCACAGGACGACGTAGATGATCCAGTGCACGGTGTACTCGTTCAACTCACCACCGAGCCAGCTCATCATGCGGTGCTCGTCAGGTGGGACGACCGGGTGGCGCTCGATCGTCGCGCCCAAGCCCTTATACTTCTCCCGCGCCACTCGCCACTTGTACTCGTCCATGTAGCCGGGCGCCTCGGACGGATTGGGCTGCTGGTCGCCCTGCCCGGTCTCGGGCTGGAAGGCGAACTTCTGACAGAACCTGTCGAGCTGGACGAGAGTGGCCTTGAAGCCGGCCGTGTATACGGGAGCCCCGAAATAGAACAGCGCGAGGGCGGCGACAATGACCGTCGGGTTGAGGATGAGGAACTTCTGTCGCTGGTGTTCGGCGTAGATGGGACACTTCGCGCACGAGATGAGCTGCCTACCGGTCCTGAGTCGCGCCGGGTCCCGAAGCTCCTCGCGCACGTACTCCTCGGATGTGCGCTTGGTCTGGGTAGGCGTGCCTTTGGCGGCCGTGCGCGCCTGCACGAGGCGCTCGATCATGGCCTCGTCGCAGTTGCAGCCCTTCTTGACCCTCCAGCAGCTCTTGCGCTGTTTGTATGCCGGACACACCTCGCGCAGCGTCTCGTGGCAGTACGAGAGGTCCCAGCACTTAGCCCATATGGGCGGCTTCACGCCGGCCTTCTTGCGCACCTCCGGCTTCCCGGCCCGCTCCGTGGGCTTCTTCTCGGGGTCCGGCGGGCGCCTGATCCGGTCCACGATGGCGATGCCCGCCCGCAGGGCCACGATTATGAACACAACCTCGCCGCAGAGCCGCATTGACTGGACGAGATGCTGCGCGATCGCGCTGCCCTGGGCTCCCTGCGTGCCCACGAGGAAAGGTACGGCAAAGAACGCCAGGATGCCGGGCAGTGCCCCGAGGTACACCAGCGGCGGGGAATCGTAATGCCGCACGAACAGGCATGTGCAGAGGAGAATCGCAGCGACGGTGAACGCAGTGCCGCAGGACTGGAAGATGTTCTCGACGCGTTGGGCGGCCCCGGCGTCGGGTTCGAGATGGCCGCCGAGAATGCCATACACGATATATGCGCCGGAGAGCACGAGAACGAGGATACTGACGTTGAGTATTATGCCGGAGGCCCGGCTGAACCAGCCGATGAACCCCCTGGACTCTCCCCGCCCCTCGCTCGCCCGGCGCTTGACCTGTCGGGGTGCCATCTCGTAGGCCCGCCCCCTCCAACTGGTCGTGGATGCCCCGGTCCTCCCCTTGCACCGCAGTGCGCCCTACGTGTTGCCGCCCTCTGCCTGGGCCGCCGCGGCATGCGGCGAGTAGATCTCTGCTGCCGACGGAGGCGGTTCGGCGCCCTCGGGCATGCCCTCTCTGACTATGGCCTCGAACTCCGCCGGTACTGCCGCCTTCAGGTACGCATCTTCGTAGGTCACCACTTCCTGCCGGACGAGGTTCGCGAGCGACTGGTCAAGCGTCCACATCCCTCGGCGGCTCCCCGTCTGCACGATGGAGCCGATCTGGAAGGTCTTTGCCTCGCGGATGAGGTTGCGGATCGCGGAGATCGCCTCCATGGTCTCGAAGGCCGCCACCCGCCCTCTGCCGTCCGTGCGCTTCACGAGGGTCTGGGAGATCACGCCGAGCAGATTCACTGATACCTGGACGCGCACTTGCTGCTGTTGGTGCGTGGGGAACACGTCAATGACGCGATCCACGGTCTGCACGGCATCCTTCGTGTGCAGAGTGGCGAGGACAAGGTGCCCGGTCTCGGCCGCCGTGATGGCGAGGCCGATGGTCTCGAGGTCGCGCATCTCTCCGACGAGGATAACATCCGGGTCCTGCCGCAGCACGTACTTGAGCGCGTTCGCGAAGGAGTGCGTGTCGTGCCCGACTTCACGCTGGTTGATGAGCGCGCGGTTGTCCGTGTGGACGAACTCAACGGGATCCTCGACAGTCACGACGTGCAGCGCGAGGTTGTCGTTGATGTAGTTGATCATCGCCGCCAGCGTCGTGGACTTGCCGGAGCCGGCCGGGCCGGTGACGAGCACGAGCCCTCGGGGACGGTCGGCGAGCCGGCGGCACAGGTCGGGCAGCGCCAACTCCTCCATGGTGGAGATCCTGAAGGGGATAGCCCGAAAGACGGATTGGACATTGCCGCGCTGCACGAAGATGTTCACGCGGAAGCGGCACAGATCCTCGATCTCGTAGGCGACGTCCAACTCAAGGTCCTTCTCGAATTCCTGGATCTCCTCCTCGGTGAGGATGCTATAGCTCAGACGCTTCGCCTCATCCGGCGAGAGCGGATCGGCCTGCATGCGCAGCAGGTCCCCGTAGACACGCACCATCGGGGGCCCGTGTGCCTTGATAAACAAGTCGGATGCGTCATTCTGCACGGCCCAGCGCAACAGATCATCAATGTTGAGCACGCCTCATCACCCGCCTTGCGTTTGGGACACGGCTGCTGGTTGCTGGCCGCCAGCCGCGGGGACCTGATCTGCCGTGTCGACCGCTACCCCACACCGATGCGCGAATTCGCCCGGATAGGACGACTTCGCCAAGGCATCCTCGTACCCGACCTGGGCCGTTCGCACCAGCTCGGCCAGGTACTGATCCAGGACGAGCATCCCCTCCTCCTGGCCGGCCTGGATCGAGTTGTAGATCTGGTGCGTCTTGCCCTCGCGAATCAGGGCCCGAATGGCCGGTGTGGCTGTCATGACCTCAAAGGCGGCAACACGACCCTGAGCCTGGTGCTTGGGGAGCAGCGCCTGACAGACCACGGCTTCGAGCGTCACGGAGAGCTGCATCCGAATCTGCGCCTGCTGCTGCGGCGGGAACACGTCAATGGCACGGTCCACGGTCTGCATCGCGTCAGTGGTGTGGAGTGTGGCAAATACCAAGTGACCGGTCTCGGCCGCGGTGATTGTCAAGCCGATGGTCTCGAGGTCGCGCATCTCGCCCACGAGGATCGTGTCCGGGTTCTGCCGCAGTACATGCCGGAGTGCATCGGCGAACGTATGGGTGTCCACGCCCACTTCGCGCTGGTTGATGGCGCAGGTCTTGTCGGTGTGCACAAACTCGATGGGATCCTCGATGGTCATGATGTGCTGGCGCTTATGCGTGTTGATGTGATCGACCATGGCGGCCAGCGTCGTGGACTTGC
>JASFTE010000441.1:0-4851 GCA_050114035.1 Armatimonadota bacterium
TCGTCGCGCCAGATGAGGCGAACGGCGCGCGGCTGTCGCTCGAGGTCAAATGGCCCCAGGGCGGCTCCGTCACGTGGAAGAGCGTGAGCATCCGAGAGGGCACGGCGCCTCCGGCTCGCAAGGCGAAAGTCGGCACGGTGTATCTGCGGCCGAAGAACAGCACCGTCGAGAAGAACATGGACCTGTGGTGCGAGCAGATCGACAGGGCCGGCGAGCTCGGCCTCGACATCGTGTGCCTGGGCGAGGCCATCCTGGTCGTCGGCACCGGCAAGTCCCACGCCGACGTCGCCGAGCCCATCCCGGGCCCGCAGACCAAGCACCTCGGCGAAGTGGCCCGGCGCAACAACATCTGGGTCGTTGCGGGCCTCGTGGAGCTCGACGGTGACGCCCTGTACAACACCGCGGTCCTGCTCGACCGCGAGGGCAAGCTCGCCGGCAAGTACCGCAAGGTCCACCTGCCGCGCGAGGAGTGGATCAAGGGCATCACGCCCGGCGAGGAGTACCCGGTGTTCGAGACCGACTTCGGCACCGTCGCTATCCAGATATGCTACGACTGGTTCTTCGCCGAGCCGGCGGCGCTGTTCGCGATGAAGGGCGCCGAGATCATCTTCGCCCCCACCTGGGGCAACACGAAGCCCGACGCCGAGGGGCGCGCCGAGGGCGAGACGGTATTCCGTGTCCGCGCCCGCGACAACGGCGTCTACATGGTGCCCTCCGTCTACAGCGGCAACAGCCTCATCATCGATCCCCTCGGCAGGATCCTCGCCTCCAACGACGGCAAGGAGGGCCTCGTCTGGGCCGAGGTCGATCTGAATGTGCGGGAGGCGCTCGATTGGGTCGGCTACTGGCGCGCCATCGGCCCGCGCCATCGAATGCCGCACACGTATGGCCCGCTCATCGAGGAACCGCAGGAGCCCAGCCACTAGGAGATGGTGCCAATAGCGAAGGACACCGATATCCGACCCCGAGACGTCTCGCTCTACTTCCTCCCCGTCGAGACGCGCGTGCCGCTCAAGTTCGGCCCGGAGACTCTCACCTACGTCACCTGTGCCCGAGTGCACATGAGCGTCGAGGACGCCACAGGCGACGTCGCCGAGGGCTGGGGCGAGACGCCGCTCAGCGTTCAGTGGGTCTGGCCCAGCGACCTCACGTATGAGGAGCGGCACGAGGCCCTCAAGGACTTCTGCGTCCGGCTCGCGTGGGCATGGACGGGCTTCGATGCCAGCGGGCATCCCATGGAAGTTGGGCATGCGTTCATCGAGACGGAGCTCAAGAGCCGCCTGAATGAGTTCAACCAGGAGCGCCCCGACACCGAGCCCATGCCCTGGCTGGCGGCGCTCGTGTGCTGCTCGGCCTTCGACATCGCCCTGCACGACGCCTACGGCGTGCTGCACGAGACGTACATCTACGACACGTACAGCGCGGACTTCATGAACGCGGACCTGGCCGAGTACGTCACCCCGGCCGATGGCGCCGACGTGTCCTTCGCCGGCAAATACCCGGCGGATCTGCTCGTCATGCCCCGCCCGAATGAGATGCCCGCGTGGCACCTCGTCGGCGGCATGGATCTGCTCGACCCCTCCGAATGCGACGGCACCGAGCCCGAGGACGGCTACCCGGTGCTGCTGCGCGATTGGGTCCGGTGCGACGGCCTCGACTGCCTCAAGGTGAAGCTGCGCGGCAACGACGCCGAGTGGGACTACGACCGGCTCGTCCAGGTCGGTCAGATCGCCATCGAAGAGGGCGCCGACTGGCTCACCAGCGACTTCAACTGCACCGTCACGGACCCAGAGTACGTGAACGAGATCCTCGACCGGCTCGTGCTCGAGCACCCCCGTATCTACGGCTCGATCCTCTACGTGGAGCAGCCGTTCCCGTACGAGCTGGAGGAGCACCGCATCGACGTGCACAGTGTCTCGGCCCGCAAGCCGCTGTTCATGGACGAGAGCGCGCACGACTGGCGCCTCGTGCGGCTCGGGCGCGAGCTGGGCTGGACGGGCGTCGCGCTCAAGACGTGCAAGACCCAGACCGGCGCGCTGCTCACGCTGTGCTGGGCGAAGGCGCACGGGATGACGCTCATGGTGCAGGACCTCACGAACCCCATGCTGGCCCAGATCCCCCACGTGCTGCTCGCCGCGCACGCCGGCACCATCATGGGCGTTGAGACCAACTGCATGCAGTTCTACCCGGAGGCCTCCCTGCCCGAGGCCGCGGCGCATCCCGGCCTGTACCGGCGGCGGCAGGGCGGCGTGGACTTGAGCACCATCGCGGGGCCCGGCTTCGGCTACCGCCTCGACAGGATCACCCGCGAGCTGCCGGCTCCCGCCGCCGATTCCGGTTAGAGTGCTGAGGAGACCCCGGTGAGCTTCAGGATCTGCATCGTTGGCTGCGGCAACTGGTCCACGAGCCAGCACGGCCCCTCGTACGCCAGGTACGCCGCGACGCATCCGGACACCGAGCTCGTCGCCTGCTGCGACATCGATGAGGACAAGGCCGCCGCGTATCGCGAGAAGTTCGGATTCGCTCGGCACCGCACCGACTACGTCGCCATGCTCGACGCCGAGAAGCCCGACGCCGTGTGCGTTCTCATGCGTCCGAACACCACGTGCGAGGTGTCTTGCAGGATCCTCGAGATGGGCTATCCGGTCCTGACGGAGAAGCCGCCCGGCGAGACCGTGGAGCAGATCGACGCTATGATCGCGGCCGCCGACGCGTCGGGCGCGCCGACGCAGGTGGCGTTCAATCGGCGCTACATGCCGCTGATGCGCGAGCTGAAGCAGCGGCTCGCCGCACGCTTTGGCCCGGCCGACGTCCAGCACGTCCGGTACGATCTGATCCGGGTCGGGCGGAAGGACCCTGACTTCAGCACCACTGCGATCCACGGCATCGACGCGGCGCGCCACCTGGCCGACAGCGACTACGCCCACGTGCGATTCCGCTACCGTGAGCTCCCCGACCTGGGCCCCGGGGTGGCCAACATCCTCCTGGACTGTACCTTCGCGTCGGGCGCCACTGGCCACCTGAGCTTCCTCCCCGTCACCGGCATCCTGGCCGAGCGGGGGACGGTGTACGCCCACGACCACACGTTCGTCCTGCACGTCCCGCAGAGCCCCAGCGGGGTGGACTTCCCCGGCTGGGTCCGGCACTTCGAGAAGGGCGAGTTGAAGGGGGAGCTCGCCGGGCCTGACGTGTCCGGAGGAGACGAGGGATTCGTGCTCAACGGCGTATACGCCGAGAACGAGTCTTTCTTCGAGGACATCCGCGGCGGCCGCCGGCCACGGGACGATCTCAAGGTCGCCCGCCAATCCGTCGAGATCGCGCAGTACGTGCGCGAGCGGAGAACCGAATACACGGCCTGACCCAAAGGAGCCTCGTCAGCGATGCACTACGTCCGGATGGGTGACACCGACTTCCAGGTCTCGGACATCGTCCACGGCACCTACAAGGCGGGTGCGCAGGACTGGGGCGCGGTCAACGATATCGACTCCGTCGCCGCCATCCAGCACTGCGTGGATGCGGGAATCAACCTCATTGACACCGCGACGGGCTACGGCATGGGCCGCGCCGAGCGGCTGATCCGCTACGCCCTCGACGACGAGGGCGGCAAGCGCCGGGGCAAGACGAAGATCATGACCAAGTGGTACCTCTGGCAGGGCCCGGACGACGAGATGATCCGCTCCGTCGGTCCGGCCATCCAGGCGCAGTTCCTGGTCGGGTGCAAGCAGCGGCTCGGCGTCGAGAAGCTGGATGTGGTGCTGCTGCACCGCGACGATGAGGTGACGCCCATCGAGACCGCCATCGAGGCCCTCGCGAAGCACCAGTCCGACGGCCACATTGACTACATCGGCGCGAGCAATTACTCGCTTGAGCACCTGCAGCGCGCCCAGAAGACCGCCCCGCTGCAGAACTACCAGCCGCGCTTCTCCTTGCTGGCCCCCTCGCTGCGGGACGACGGGCGGCTCGACTTCTGCCGCGAGCACAGCATCTCCATCGGCTGCTACGGCGTCGTCGGCCAGGGGCGGCTGGCGCCGCGGCTCAGGGACGGGAGCGAGTACCCGAGCTGGGACAGGCGCCGCGAGAGCCACGCTGGCCCGAAGTGGGAGCGCTGGAAACAGGCGCACGCGGAGCTGCAGAAGGTGGCACAGCGACACGACCTGAGCGTGACGCAGCTGGCAATCGCCTGGGTGCTCAGCCACCCCGGGATCACCTTCGCCATCCTCGGCGCGAGCAACCCAGAGCAGGCCGAACACAACGTCGCCGCAAGCGGAGTGCGCCTGGATCAGGACGTGCTGGACGAGTGCGAGGCGATCGTCCAGGAGGGGGCGGGCAGATAGACGGACATCGCCTCGGGGCTACACTGCCTCACTGAGGGCGCCGCCGAGCGTGCGGTATTGCGTTCCGCTCCCGCCTATTCCCGCGGCAGATCGAAGGCGTGGACTGCTCCGATGTCGCTCGTCACGACGGCGCGGCCCTCGCAGGTCACGACCGCCTGGGCGCGGCCCGGCGCATCGCCCGCGGCGACCGTGCGCCCCTGGGCGTCGAGGATGACGATCCCCGCCGTGCCGGCCGTGGCCACGAGGAGCGGCCCCGCATCGCGCGGGAGCAGCGCCAGATCTCCCACGCCATCCGGCAGGGCCGTCCGCCATATCATGCTGCCATTGGCGCGGACTGCGAAGACGTTCGCGCTCTCGGCGGCGCAGGCTATCTCGGGCACGCCGTCGCCAGTCAGCTCCACGGGGACGATGCGCGTCACCTTGTCGCCGAGGTTGACCGTCCACAGCCTCGTGCCGTCGGCGTCGAAGCAGAGCAGATCCCCCCCGTCGGTGCCCACGAGGACCTCGGGGAGGCCGT
>JASFTE010000442.1:0-4848 GCA_050114035.1 Armatimonadota bacterium
CTTGTCCCGGTTGCGGATGCAGCCCTTGAGGTTCTTCATGCCGAGGCTGACCAGGCAGTTGAGGTGCGTCTTCATGAGGGCGACGTTGATGACCTTGTCGCACTTCAGGAGCAGCTCGCTGATGCCGAGTCGCCGGGGGAGGTGCCGCGACGCGTCCTCGAACACCTGAAAGGGATAGCTCGTGAGCGCGGCCCACTCGGCGCCCTTGCGCTCCACGGCCTCCGCCATGCCGGTCGTTGTGAATACCTCTTCCGGGCGTGGGTTTCCTCGGAACGGGCTATCCGCGACGACGACGCGCTCGGCCCCCATCTCCCGCGCCCAGTCAATGAGCGCGCCCACGAGGGCCGGGTTCGTCGTGCCGCCTGTGCTCCAGTGCTGTGGGGCGTGGAGGTTGGGCTTGATGAGGACGGAGTCGCCAGGGCCGACGATGCCCTCGGCTCCGGCGAGAGAGACGAGGCACGGGACCGCAGCGCGATAGTCCCCGTCGCACGGCAGCACCGCGACGTCCGCTGGGCCGCGCATCACTCCGACAGCGTCATCGCCAGCCACTTCTCGAATGTCCATTCCGGCTCGTAGCCCAGGAGCCGACGGGCTTTCGCGACATTGTAGCACTTGTCGATAGTGCGTGGAAGTTCGATCCCCCGCTCCCGCAGCGCCGCGGCGTCCGGGAAGTAGTTGAGGATCACCGGGGCGGCATCGGCAAGTAGATCCGGCCCGTCGGAGCTGCTGAAGGGCACGCCGGCGGTGACGATGATCGCCTCGTTCGCCAGGTCGCTCTTCAGGGCGAGCACGTGCGCCATCGCCACGTCGGACGCATGCACGCGCACCGAGAGCAGGCCGAGCCCGAAGGCCGGGTCCTGCTCCGCCATGGGGATGAACGTCCCGGGCCGCAGGGCCACGTACGGGAGGTCGTGGGTCGCGCGGAACATCTCGCAGAATTGCTCCCCCACGTGCTTCGTGATGCCGTAGATCCCCTCGGTCGGCCGGCACGGCTTGGACTCGTCGAAGGGCAGTTGCTCCGGGGAGTCGGCGCCGTACCCCATGGCCGCGATGCTGCTGGTGTAGATGACGCGCTTCACGCCCGCGCCGGCGGCGGCCTGGAGGACATTGTACGTGCCGGTGATGTTGCACTCGATGTACTCCCGCGGCGTGTACTTCCGCCACGGGTGAATGGCCGCGAGGTGCAGCACCTGATCCACGCCGCCGCACAGATGCGCGGTCGCCTCCCGGTCGGCCAGGTCCGCCTTGACGAACTCGTGCGGTGTGTCCAGATCGAGGACGTCCGTGAGGCGCAGATCGGCGTCCGTCTCCGTCTCCAGCAGCGGCACGAGGGCCCTGCCGAGCACGCCGGCCGCGCCGGTCACCAGCACTGTCATCGTGACTCACCTGAATCGAGGTGCTTCGGTGTGTGGATCGGTTTG
The DNA here is from genome assembly GCA_050114035.1 of Armatimonadota bacterium. Classification (GTDB taxonomy): domain Bacteria; phylum Armatimonadota; class Zipacnadia; order JAUWAU01; family JAUWAU01; genus JAUWAU01. The sequence continues at coordinate 1,422 of JASFTE010000442.1, forward strand.
TCCACGAGCTCGTTGGCGGCGGCGCTGCCGACGAAGCGCTCCCGCTCCGCGTCCCAGGTGAGCTCCTCACCCACCTGGATGGCAATGTGCCCGAGATGGCACAGGGAAGTAACCCGGTGGCCCACCTCGGCCGGCTCGAGCGTCTCCTCCCGGGCCTTCACGCAGTCGATGAAGTCGCGCTTGTCGCTCTTCAGACGGAAGCGGACCTCGTCCGGGCCGATGGGAGAGTCCAGGATCGATGCCGGCTCGGCTTCGACCGTGCGGAAGTCGGCCTGTATCCAGCCCGCCGTGCCCTCGATCTTGAAGTACGGGCGCTCGGTTCGGTATGTCCAGCGCACCCCGCTGCCGAAGCGGTACTTCACCTCGAACTTCAGGCACACGTTCCAGAAGCTCTCCGGCGGCGGATACGTGCCGCTGCCCTCCACCGCCACCGGCCCGGTGCGCTCCAGGCCCGTGCACCACATGGCGCCATCGGCCAGGTGCGTCCCCCAGTTCGTGATCATCCCGTCGCAGTAGAACAGGTGCCGCATCCATCCGGGTCGGTTGTATGACCGCGGCGTGTGGACGCGCTTCTCCGTGTAGGCCGCGCGGGGGGCCGGGCCCTGCCAGCGCTCGTAGTCGAGCTCACTCGGCACAGGCATGTCCGGCTGCGGTGGGCAGCCGACGTCGGTCCCCGGCACGCCGACGGTCACCGTGTGGACCTCGCCGATTCTACCGTTCCGAACGAGCTCGGCCGCCCGGTGGACGCCGCGGGCCGACCGGAACTCGCTATCCACGCGGAAGACCCGCTGCAGCCTCGCCGCCGCGTCGCTCAGGGCGCGGCCCTCGGCGATGGTCCGCGTGATCGGCTTCTCGAGCGAGACGTCCTTCCCCGCCTCCATGGCCGCGATGGCCATCGGGATATGCCAGTGGTCGGGCGTCGAGATCATCACGGCGTCGATGTCGTCCCGAGCCAGCACGTCGTTGAGGTCCACATACGCCTCGCAGCCCCGATAGGTGCCCTGTATTGCGGCCTTGCCGTAGTGCTGCTCGATCGCGCTCTTGGCGTTCGCCAGCCGCCAGGAGTCCACATCGCAGACGGCGACGATCTGCACGTCGGGCATGCCGAGGAGCTGCTTCATGTTCACCTTGTACGCCTGGCGGCCCATGCCGATCATGCCGATCGTGATGCGCTCGCCCGCCGGGGCCTTGCCTTCACCTCCGAGCACGGAGGCGGGGACCACCACCGGACCGACGCACGCCGCGCCGGCCCCCGCAAGAGTGGCTTTCAGAAAGCGGCGTCGGTCCATCGGCTTGCTATCGGGCATGGTGACGCTCCCTCGGTGTCCCAGTCCGGTACGCACTCCACAACTCGCCCGGCCATTGTACAGAATGCAACCCTCGGCGGTCAAAGGAGGGCCGAGCCGCCAGCAGGCCGAAAGCGAGGCAATCGGGGCGCGCGAGCAATAGAGACATGAAAGCCAGACCCCTCATCACCTCAGTCGCGCTGCTGACGCTGTCGGCCGCGCGCACTCAAGAGGCAAACACCATGACGAACTCCATCGGCATGGAGCTGGTGCGCATCGAGCCCGGGAGCTTCATGATGGGCGTGGGCGAGACGCCTCTGCCCACAGAAGTGGCCGGGCAGCCGTGGCGGGGCGAGGGCGACTTCGACGAGCAGCCGGTGCACGAGGTCACGATCTCCACGGGCTTCCTCATGGCCGCCACGGAAGTCACCAACGCGCAGTACGAGCAGTTCGACCCGGGGCACCGGGAGCTGCGCGGGAAGTTCGGCTTCTCGCAGGCCGACGACGAGGCCGTCGTGTTCGTGAGCTGGCACGACGCCGTGCGGTTCTGCGAGTGGCTGTCGCAGAAGGAGGGCCGTCCCTATCGCCTCCCGACGGAGGCGGAGTGGGAGTACGCCTGTCGCGCCGGCACGGCGACGCATTTCCACACGGGCGACACGCTGCCGCGGGCGTTCCACAGGAGGCAGGCTCTCTGTCCGTTCCCCGACAGCGAGGAGCACGTGGTGCCGCTCGCCGTCGGGCGGACCGCGCCCAATGCGTGGGGCCTGCAGGACATGCACGGCAATGTGGAGGAGTGGTGCCACGACTGGTACGGGCCCTACGAGCCGGGCGAACAGGTCGATCCCGTCGGCCGCGCGGACGGCGACTTCCGCGTGACGCGCGGGGGCAGTCACTCCACGGAGATCTTCTACCTCCGCTCGGCAAACCGCTCCGGGACGCTGCCGGAGGACAAGAGCTGGATGATCGGCTTCCGGGTCGTCCAGGCGGAGATGCCGGGCGCCGAGCCGCTGCCCGTGCCAGGGCGGCCACCGCATCAACAGAACGTGAGCCGGCGCGTGCCGCCTGACCTCGCCCACGGGCCCGACCCGGACGAGCCGTACTTCAGCGGGCCCCGGAAGTACGTGAAGATACCGCCGGGCTCCAATGGCCCCATGTTCTCGCGCCACAACCACGACCCGGGGCTCGTCGAGTGCCCCAACGGCGACCTGCTGGCCGTCTGGTACACCTGCGTGCAGGAGCCGGGGCGGGAGCTCGGCCTGGTGGCGAGCCGGCTGCGGTATGGCGAACAGGAGTGGGAGCCGGCCGCGCCCTTCTGGGACGCGCCGGACCGCAACGACCACGCGCCCGCGCTGTGGTTCGATGGAAAGGACACCATCTATCATTTCTGTGGACTCTCGGCCGCCGCCCGCTACAGACGCAATCTGGCGCTCGTCATGCGGACCTCCAAAGACAGCGGCGCCACCTGGTCGCGGGCGCGGCTGATCAATCCGGACCGTGGCGGAAACAATCAGCCCGTGGAGTCGGTGTTCCGCACACGCGAGGGCGTCATCGTCCTCCCGTGCGACGCACCGTTCCGCCGGCCCGGTCGCGGGACCGCGCTCTTCCTCAGCCGCGACGAGGGCGACACGTGGACCGATTCCGGTGAGGTCATCGCCGGCATCCACGCCGGCGTGGCGCAGCTCGAGGACGGTCGCCTCCTCGCCTTCGGGCGCGGCGCGAACATCCACGGGCGGATGCCCCGGAGCATCTCCGACGACATGGGCAAGACGTGGACCACGGCCGCGAGCCCGTTCCCTCCCATCGCCGGCAATCAGCGGCTCGTGCTGCTCCGGCTCAGAGAAGGGCCGCTCCTGTTCGTGTCCTTCACCGACACCATCGGCGCCAAGGAGCCCCGCGGCATCGCCATCACCGACGCCTCGGGAACAGAGCGCACCGTGTACGGTCTATTCGCCGCGCTGTCCTTCGATGAGGGCGAGACGTGGCCGACGCGGCGGCTCATCACTGACGACGGCCCGGGGCGACCCGTGGAACGGATGGACGGCGTCGAGTTCACCATGAGCGCGACCACGGCCGAGCCGCGCGGCTACATGTCCGCCTGCCAGACGCCCAACGGGGTGATTCAGCTCATCAGCAGCCGGCAG